>JAPKGD010000158.1 GCA_026648125.1 Bdellovibrionales bacterium
GAACGATAGCTACTTTTGATAGGCCACTGGCTTCTTTTCGCCATTGTTCCGAGTAGCGAATAAAGCCTTCCATGAGTGAGCTGGAAGGAGTGATGGGATACCAGGCTCCAACTGTACAGCCGCCAGCCACAAGCCCCATACCCGCTGCTGTATTGCCATCAATGAGAACCTGTCCATCGTTTCCACCTGGAATAAGTTTGGCTTTGGCAACTTGCGGCAGCTTCGAAGCATTCTCCTTGGCCCAATGAGAGCCGATTTCAACAGCCTTTTGATTGGCCGCAACCAACTCTGCTTTGTGGGAAAATTGGTCCTCTACGGTCTGACCCAGAATTTTCCGATCTAAATTCATCAACTCAGCCAAAATCCCAACATAGATCATGTTCGCGAGAAGCTTCTTGGCCTTAACAGAATCCGAGGCCTGAGACACGAGGTCGCGAAATGGCACAGCCACTGCGGTGATATCTTGGCGAAGATCTCCGTCCGCCAGCCTGCAGTCTGTGGAATGGAGAAAAAGTCCACCCGTACGAAGTGAATTTTGATCGGCCTTTGCTGTGGCTGAATTGAGGGTGATCACAATATCCTGTTTTGGTCTTCGTGATACAAACCCATGCGGGTGAGCACGAATCGTGAACCAAGTTGGCAAACCTTGAATGTTGGATGGAAAGAGATTTTTTCCTCCAACCGGGATCCCCATACGAAACATCGTCCGCACCAAGATGAGGTTGGCGCTTTGGCTCCCTGAACCATTGACGGTTGCGACTTGTAAAACGAAATCATTTTCAGGCATCGACATGAGCCTGAGTTCTATCACCAGCAAGGCAGAGACGTTAAGCGAATTTTGGTTCAATCCCGGTTAATCGAGGTACTCTTCTAAAGAGTTTTGGCTTGAGGATTCATCGTCCGTAGGCTCTTCAGAAGAAAGGTCCTCAGACTTGTAGGCACTGGGGTTTATTTCTGTGACCCATTTGCGATAGGCGGCATAAATCACTTCCACGGGAGCGGGCTCATGGACCGGTCCCACATGGACGACCAGTCGACCAGGTAGGGGGAGCAAGCGGCCCTTTGGCCACAGGGCATTATTGCCATCGAGATATAAAAACAGGATCGGAGTTTCAGTTCTTTCCGCAAAAAGGCTCACACCCCGCTTAAAGGGTTGAATAAATCCATCCTTAGAGCGGGTGCCTTCAGGAAAAAGGATCATCCAAATATTCGAAAGATTGTTCAACAGCGTGGTGCAGAGACGAATGGCCTCGCCCGTGCGGTCCTTTCGATCAATAGGAATTGCACCCAAGCAGTGTTTAGAAAAGAAGGTGAAAAGGGGATTAGCAAACCAGTAATCTTTGGCTGCTGAAATATAGAGATCTTTCCAGTAGCGAAAGGGAACAGAGGCAGCGATGGAGACGGCGTCCAAATGACTGGCATGGTTTGAGATTAAAATCAGACGAGGATAATTCTTTCTTACGGCCTGGAAATCTCCTTTGACCTGAAGGCGTATGTAAAAGCGAAATGCGAGGCCTTTGAGAAAAATGGCCCAAAGAACACGAAAGATGTAACTGGTAAAATCAAAATGCCGTGTAAAGAGCGGCAGATGCTTGAGGTGGCTCGGGAGACGCATCCACTGATCGTTGTCGTAATTCCAATCCCTCATAGCCAGGGCACTTGCTGCAAATAAAGGTAAACGTAATAGTAAATGGGGCCGACGAAGATGAGCTTATCAGTGCGACTTAAGATATCATCGCGTCCAATAATAAAGACCCCAGTGTTCTTAATGCCGAGGTCGCGACGTATCACAGAAAGGATCAGTCCACCGAGGCGGCCGACAACCGCTGCAATGAGACCCGCGGCGATCCAAAAGCGTTCCGATCGATCCGGCAGGAGATGCCGCATTCCCCAGGCGAGTAACACCGAGGCTATGACAGAAACCAATATTCCCTCGAGAGAGACCCGATGGGAAATCTTGTCGAAAGGTTTGTGTTTCCCAAATATCCGACTCCCCGCAAGAGCGACATTGTCACTCACTTCAGTGAGGAGATAGAGATAAAGTACGATAAAGCTTCCTCGCTCAAGCATTAACAAGAGGCCCAGGTGCATGAGGGACCAGCCCCAAAAAATAAAGGACATCAGGGAAAGAGCCAGATATTGGATCATGTTGGTGGCTGAATTACGAACAAGTGGAATTAGAGAGATCAAACCCAAAAAGATCATCGGCGACAAGTTAAAGAGCTCAAGGTCTTCATTGTAAACCAGATAGCCAAGAGCAGCGATAGAGAGATAGGTGGCCCAAACAAACCAGCTGCGATGATAGATTCCGACCATCTGGAAAAACGTTTTGGCCGAGGCGATGCCAACAAGTGCGAGAAAAACAAGGGGCCAAGGCGATGGGGAAGCGAGAACAAGGAGAATCAAAGGGGCCAAAAACAGCCAGCTCTTTAAACTGGCCCAGCCGGCCATGAGGTGGGAGGCACTGTTTCGCGCAAGGAACATGATCACCGATAACGCGAGAAGGCTTCCGCAAATTAGAAGACTGGTCTCACGGAAGATTCGATCACCCCAAAGCCCTATGTCGTTCAAGATTCTCTCCAGCTGATGTTGTAGTCTTTAATCTTCTTATAGAGGTTTGACCTAGAAACGTCTAGAATCCGAGCCACCTCGTCAATATCTTTGAACCGTTCCAGGCATTTGGCAATGACGCGCGCCTCATAACGGCTGCCGAGCTCTGTAAGGCCCAAGGTAAAGTCTATATTCTCCCCCGAGTCCCCTGGAATTGATGGTTGGAGGAGCGTCACCACATCTACGCGACGGATAAGGGGAAGAGGAGCTTGGATGACCAATTGTTCACAAACTCGTTTAAGTTCGCGGACGTTTCCAGGCCAAGAATGCTCCATCAGGGCATCAAGCCCATCCTGAGCAAGTTCCTTTTTGCGGTAGGGGTCCCGATTTAAGAATTCTTTGGCTAAGAGCCCAATGTCCTCCCGTCTTCTTCTAAGAGGAGGGAGAGTCAATTTTTTGCCGCTTAAGCGCCATAAAAGATCTTCCCTAAATTTCCCCTCTCGGACGAGCTGGTTGAGGGGTTGATTGGTCGCCACAATAACTCGGCAGCGCACGTGAATGGGGTCCTTGGCACCGACTCGACGAATCTCTCCAAGTTCTAAAAAGCGCAAGAGCTTTGCTTGCTGGCTAAGAGGCATGGCTTCAATTTCATCCAAAAACAGGTCGCCTCCACTCGCGGCCTCGGCCAAGCCCATTTTGTTCTGATCTGCTCCCGTAAATGCGCCGCGAACGTGACCAAAAAGTTCTGACTCAAATAGATTTTCAGGGATGCCCGCCATATTCGCTGCGACGAAAGGTGCAGAGTCATTTTGTTCATGAAGAAGCCGCGCCACAACTTCCTTGCCTGTTCCAGATTCTCCTTCGATCAAGATGGGACCTTTTTCTCCCTTGAGCTCGGCGATTTGCCGCTGCACTTGATGAGCCTCAGGGGACTGTCCAAGCCAGGCCTCGGCCTCTCTGGCTCCGCGCTGGAGGGCCCCGCGAAGCAACCACCATTCCTCAATTTTATCCAACAAAAGATTGAGTTCTTCTCCTAACGGCTTAGCCAAAAAGCGATCGGCCCCCGCTCTTAATCCTTTCTCCATCAGGTCACGGTCCATATTTCCCGACATGGCAATAAGGCTCAGATGGGGATCTCTTGCGCGAAGTATCTTGAGGATCTCAAGTCCCTCGGCACGATCCGTTCTTCCGGTAAGATGCATGTCGACGAGAGCGGCATGAATGGGCGTTTCAGGGAGTGGTCCGGGGCCATCAGCTGCGGTTAAGCGCCAACTTTTAGGAAGCGACTGTCGCAATGCCGCAACCAAAAGATCATCGTCATCTATTACGAGAAGATTTAGATCGCGCAAGGGCTAACCTCCATGATTGGGGCACCATAACGGTTTCAAAGGCAAAGAACAACGGCTCGAGCCAAAGGACGATAAATGAGTGCAATTCCGCCTCAAACTCGATAGATTTTTCCAGGCCAAGAGGAGACGATTATGAGTGAAACTTTGAAAATTCTGCTGCTTGAAGGAATCCACCCTTGTGCAAAAAAGCGCCTCGAAGAGGCGGGATTTAAGGTCGAGCTCGAAAAAGGCGCTTTAAGCGAGTCCGACTTGATTGAAAGACTTAAGGGGCAAGCGGCCGTTGGAATTCGCTCAAAAACTCAACTCACTGATAAAGTGCTTAGGGCGAGCCCTCATCTCATATCGGTTGGTGCTTTTTGTATTGGTACAAACCAAATCGATATCGAGCGGGCTAACGCTTTAGGTATTCCGGTTTTTAATGCTCCTTACAGCAATACCCGAAGTGTGGCCGAACTGGTTATTTCTGAAATGATTGCGCTGACGAGGTATCTTGCGGATGTGAGCCAAGCCGCTCACCGCGGCGAATGGATGAAGTCGGCGACGGGTGCGCATGAGGTTCGCGGTAAGACCCTGGGAATCATAGGCTATGGCCATATTGGCAGCCAGGTGAGTGTATTGGCTGAATCTTTAGGCTTAAGGGTGATTTACTATGACATCATTAAAAAATTGCCGCTTGGGAATGCAAAATCTGTTGAATCATTGGATGAGCTTCTCAAACAGTCCGACTTTGTAACTCTTCATGTGCCAGAGACCGACCTGACTAAAAATATGATCGGTCGCGAGGAACTTCAAACCATGCCGAAAGGGAGTTATTTTTTAAATCTCAGTCGTGGAACGGTCGTGGACATACCCGCCTTGGCAAACACCTTGAAGGAGGGGCACTTGGCGGGTGCGGCTGTGGACGTGTTCCCGAAGGAACCTAAATCCAACGACGATCGCTTTACCAGCGAGCTTCAAGGATTGAAAAATGTGATTCTAACCCCCCACATTGGCGGCTCGACCGAAGAGGCTCAAGAGGCCATTGGCCACGAGGTTGCTGAAAGCTTGGTCCGGGTGCTTTCCTATGGAAGCACTCTCGGGGCGGTCAATTTTCCTCAGGTAGATTGTCCACCGCTTACAGGAGTACAACGACTGATTAATGTTCACCGAAACGTTCCCGGTGTTTTGGGAGAGGTCAACACCATCGTGTCAAAGTCAGGGGTTAATATTCGAGCCCAGTACCTGTCCACAGACTCTCAGATTGGGTATTTGATTATGGATCTCGAGGGGCAAGGCGCTCGCGGCATTTTTGATGCAGTGAAGGGGCTTTCTACCTCCATTCAAACCCGACTTGTATAAAGTACCTGTAGCGACAAAGCTTGGCGCCTGGGCTCATTTTGAGCTCAGTTCTATGGTCTAACCCATTGAATAGACATAGCTTTATTCTGGCCCTGTCCTTGCTGCGATGCGTTCAATAAGGGAGACCTGAATGCAGCCCTGCAAGCTGCGCAAAAACTCCTTTCCAGTATTCAGGAAATGATGAATCAGATGAAGTCTTCTGCGCAAAATTTTGCAG
>JAPKGD010000159.1 GCA_026648125.1 Bdellovibrionales bacterium
ATAAATCGTACGCAACTCTTTGAGAGCTTCTGAAGCTCTGTTGGCCCCTCTCAGCTTCAACTCCTCGGCAACCCGCGAAGCAAAATGATAGTTCTTCTTTTTTGCCGTCAAATAATAGGCGTTCGTAACTTCAAGCGAGCTTTTGAGAACGCCCGCCATCTTTTCGCTAAACCACTTATCAAAACTGTTGTTGATGTAAAAAACCGATACCAAAAACATCAGTGTTGTTGGCACAAAGCTAAATGTGACAAACGCAGCAACAAGTTTGCCCTTTAGGGACTGTCCCAGGAGTCCTCGCGGACGTTCGGCAAAGACCTTCACGACATTTCTGAAGATCAAAAAGAACAGAAGCAGAAAAAGGATAATGTTAAAATTTACAAGCCCGAGAAAAAAAATCGAGTGTTCAAAAGGAAGGGTCTGGGAAAAACTAAAGAGCCGGACCTCAAACCAGCTTAAACACAAAAACAAAACCGCCAGCGCTAAAATCCATCCGATTTCACGCCGGCGTTTTTTGTTTTCTACTTGGGTCTGATTTTGGGTAGTTCCCGTCAATCAACCGCCTTACTGCAGGTTACGATAAAGGTCTTTCCCTACTTGAAATGCAGGGCCACCTTTATTGATGAGAGCCAAACACATTGCCCTGGCCTGCTCCAGCTCAAGAACCTTCGACCCTTCGCCTTCTACCCCTGATTCAAACATCGCAGTACGAAGCATCAAACGCGCGTTATAATCGCTCACACGCTGGCTGAGCTTCACATAAAAATCCTGAATAGTAAGGGTATTAGCGGAAGAGTTGGTCATCGAATGACTCCTTTGAATTGGGGTTTAGGGTCTGTAATAGCAAATCTAAATTCAACATTTCCAGTGCAACTTCGGCAGCTTCTCGTCCCTTATGTCCATGAGCTCCCCCCGCTCGTGCCAAAGCCTGATCTTCATTTTCTGTGGTGAGTACACCGAATACGACCGGCCGCCCACTTTCAATCTGCAGCTTGGTGCATCCTCGTTCGACGGAGCTGCATACATAATCATAGTGAGTGGTTTCACCGCGTATTACGGCTCCCAACGCTATTATTCCTGCACACCCCTGCTCCAAAAGCCATCTCGCAGCCAGTGGAATTTCATAGGCACCTGGAACTTTCACCCGCGCAATTTGCGAAGATTTTACTCCAGCCTCATGCAGTCGGGCCAGAGCTCCTTCTTCTAGCTTCTCAGTAATCTCGGCGTTAAATCGAGAAGTCACAATCCCTATGACCGCTTCGTCTGACCACTCTAATCGACCTTGTAGAATCGGTGTCGACATTTTAAAGCTCCATGTTGGTAGGGCCACTAAAGACCGCTCTTAGGGGATCGCCGTCAAGGGGGAGCGCTACCGTGTCGACAATTTCGATGCCATAGCCCTTTAATCCGACACGCTTGGCTGGGTTATTGGTCAATAAGCGAATCTTATGAAGACCCAGGTCTCTCAGAATTTGTGCACCGACCCCATAATCTCGATCATCAGAATGGAAACGCTGTCTTAGCCCGTCAGAAGGATTCAAGCCAGATTCAATTTCTCTATAAGCCTCAACCCGATGTCTAAGTCGCCCAGCCATATCCTCGTTCTTTAAATAAACCAGGACGCCACGGCCCTCCAAATTGATCGCCGACATCGCTGCATTTAGGAAATCGCCACTTCGCGTACGCAAACTTTGAAATAAATCGCCCATAATGCATTCGCTATGGACTCGAACTAAAACCGGGTCATCTCCGGTGAGATCACCCTTAACAAAGGCTAAATGATCTCGACCATCCAATTGATTGTGATACACGCGAACCTCAAACCCATCACCGAGCGCAGTGGGAAACTTCGCCCGAGAGACTTCCTCCACGAACGGCTCGTGCCGCAATCGATACTGAATCAGTTGCTCTATGCTTCCGATCTTCAAATTGTGGGCTTCTGCAAATTTTAATAGCTGAGAAAGTCGAGCCATCGTCCCATCACCGTTCATGATCTCACAGATCACAGCGGCTGGGTTAAGACCCGCAAGGCGCATAAGATCCACGCTGGCTTCTGTATGTCCCGTACGCTTAAGAACACCTCCATCTTGAGCGCGAATGGGAAAAACGTGTCCGGGTACAATGATGTCACTGGGCTCGGCCGCCGGGTTGGCGGCCACTTTAATGGTGTGAGCTCGATCAGCAGCCGAGATCCCGGTTGAAACGCCTCTGCTGGCTTCAATGCTTACCGTGAAAGCAGTTCGGTTTGGCGCCTGATTCGCGTCATCCTTGACCATCAGAGGAAGACCCAAACGCTGGATCTGCTGTGAGGTGAGACTGAGACAAATTAAGCCCCTCGCTTCTGAGGCCATAAAATTAATGGTCTGAGGCGTCACATAATCCGCAGCAATAACGAGGTCTCCCTCATTTTCGCGATCTTCATCATCTATGAGAATCACCATTCGGCCGGCGCGAATGTCCTCGAGAATTTCAGGTACAGAATTTAATCCCACGATTCCGCCCCACGTTCACCCATCCAATGAGCGACTCCGCGGGCCATCATGTCCGCCTCAAGAAACACCTGATCGCCAAAACCGAGCGACCCTAAATTGGTCCGCTTCAAAGTCTCTGGGATAAGGCCCACAGTGAAAGAGCCATTTGAAACCTCATTGACGGTGAGGCTAACGCCGTTGACAGCAACACTACCTTTTTTCCAAACCATCGATCGTAAGGAATCAGGAAGAGAAATCACCAAGAGCCGCCACTCTCCCACATCTTCTGTTTGCAATACTCGACCGACGCCATCCACATGACCAGAAACCAAGTGACCGTGTATTCGATCCCCTAAGCGCAGACTTTGCTCCACGTTCAACCTCGCCTCTTTTAATGTCTCTGCCGTCCATCCGGTTACCTTTAGCGTCTCCTGACCGATGGCAAAAGCCATCTCCTGATCGCTTACGGCCTCCACGGTCAAACAAACTCCATTTACAGAAACACTGTCACCCAAATGAACATCTTTAAAAGACTCCGGCCGGACCAGCGAAAGCACTAACACTCCCGGCCGCTCCAAAGTAGATAGGGCCTGAGTTTGACATTGGACAATCCCAGAAAACATGCTGCCTCGCTGCGATTACGACCTATGACTCTATACGTCAATACGAGAAAAAAGGCAAGGAGCGGGGTCGACTAACCCCGCGGTTTTAATATGAAATTATTACATTGTCGGCCATCTAGAAGGAGTGCGAACACCAAACCTCCTAGGAGTGGGAAAACTCCAAACCTTCTTTGCCGGCCTTGACCTTCACGGTCTCACCGGAATTGATTTTACGAGCAATTAGGTCCTTTGCGAGAACATTGAGGACTTCCGTCTGAATAACCCTCTTTAAGGGACGTGCTCCGTAAACTGGGTCGAATCCTCTCTCGGCCAGGTAGTTCAAAGCGGAATCCGCGAACTCCAAAGCAATTTTCTTTTCAGCCAGTCGCTCAATCACTGCTTCAAGCTGGACTTCGACAATTCCTCTTATCTGCTCTTGAGCCAGATTGTTAAAGATGACAATTTCATCAATGCGGTTGAGAAATTCCGGTCGAAAATGATTTCGAAGAGCATCCATTGCCGCCTTCTCTTTGTCGCCCCTGGATAGTTTTTCATCTATCAAGGCCGGGGAACCCACATTCGATGTCATGATGATCACAGTATTTTTAAAATCGACCGTTCGCCCTTGTCCGTCTGTCAATCGACCATCATCCAGTACTTGAAGGAGAACATTGAAAACTTCAGGATGAGCCTTTTCGATTTCATCAAGCAGCACCACAGAGTAAGGTCTTCGGCGAACTCGCTCCGTGAGTTGCCCACCCTCTTCGTAACCCACGTAACCCGGAGGGGCGCCAATCAATCGAGAAACCGCGTGCTTTTCCATGTACTCACTCATGTCAATGCGAACGACAGCATCTTCTGTATCGAACATAAATTCAGCAAGGGCCTTTACCGTTTCTGTCTTTCCAACTCCCGTAGGCCCAAGAAAAATAAAGCTTCCTATGGGCCGGCGCGGGTCAGATATTTCTGCTCGCGCCCTGCGAATCGCATCGGCCACGGCGGTCAATGCCCGATCTTGCCCAACAACTCGCTTCTTGAGGTGATCCTCCATCTTGAGCAATTTATCGGTTTCGCTCTCGAGCATTTTTTGTACCGGTACCCCCGTCCATTTCTCAACGACTTCAGCAATTTCTTCTGGCCCCACTTCTTCTTTCAAAATCCGATTCGTGCCTTTGGATTTGCCCTGAAGCTCTTGATTCGCCTTTTCAAGCTTCTTTTCAAGATCCGGAAGTTTTCCATATTTGAGTTCCGCAGCCCGACCCAAATTTCCTTCTCGTTCTGCACGTTCGATTTCTACCCGGACGTTTTCAATTTCCTGCTTGGTCGCTTTCAAAGTGGTGATTTCCGACTTTTCAGCCACCCATTGCTGTTTAAGACTGGCGAGTTTGGCTTCGAGATCCTTTACCTCTCCGTCCACTTGACCGAGTCGATCTTTAGCACCGTGATCTTTCTCTTTCTTAAGAGCCTCTCTCTCAATCTGAAGTTGCATGATCTTTCTTTGAATTTCGTCGATTGCAGATGGCACCGAATTGATCTCAATGCTCAATCGAGATGCGGCTTCGTCCATCAAATCTATCGCTTTATCTGGCAAAAATCGGCTGGTGATATATCGGTGCGAGAGTTTGACCGCTGCGATTATGGCACTGTCAGTGATTCTTACCCCGTGGTGAACTTCATATTTCTCTTTGAGTCCACGAAGGATTGTAATTGCGTCTTCCACGCTGGGTTCATCAACCAAAACGGTCTGAAATCTACGCTCCAGAGCCTTATCCTTTTCAATAAATTTGCGATACTCATCGAGGGTGGTTGCGCCAATACATCGCAATTCGCCTCTGGCCAGTGCTGGCTTTAAAATTTGGCCGGCATCCATAGCGCCTTCGGTTTTTCCGGCTCCAACCAATGTGTGTATCTCATCGATAAACAGGATAATATGCCCATCACTCTCGGTGACTTCCTTCACGACAGCTTTCAATCGATCTTCAAATTCCCCTCGGTACTTAGCCCCAGCAATTAAGCCCCCCATATCGAGGGCCAGTAAACGGCGACCTTTAAGGACTTCAGGGACATCCCCATTGATTATACGTACGGCGAGCCCTTCGGCGATGGCGGTTTTACCTACGCCAGGCTCACCAATCAAAACAGGATTATTTTTAGTTCGACGTGAAAGCACCTGAACGACACGTCGAATTTCTTCGTCTCGGCCCACAACGGGATCGAGTTTGCCTTGCTCAGCCAACTCCGTCAGATCCTTGGCGTATTTCTTAAGAGCTTCGTATTTTGCCTCGGGATTATCATCTGTCACCTTTTGTGATCCTCGCATTGTCTTCAACGCCTCCGTGATGCGGTTTGAATTGAGCTGATTCCTCTCAAAAATCTTTT
>JAPKGD010000016.1 GCA_026648125.1 Bdellovibrionales bacterium
GGTCATGCCGAGATGCTGAAGGACTGGAACACCCGCCTCCGCCAGATCACGGACGCCTACCACCGCCGCGGCGAGTACGCCGAGTAGCACGCACCTCCTCGACCACCGCCCCGCGCGGGTGCCACCCGCCGGGGCTCGGGGCCGTAGGGGGCGGCACAGGGCCGCTCCCACCACAGGAGCCCCGAACGATGACCCTCTCCGACACCCACCTGATGGTCCTGAACGCCGCCGCTTCGCGCGAGGACAAGCTGGTGACCAAGCACAAGCGGCTGCCCGGCGCATCGCTGCAGAAGGTGTGCGCCGACTTCTACGAGCCGTTCGCCGATTGGATAGTGAATGAACTCGAGGAGGCGACGAAGGCCATCGCTCTCGGAGGAAACCGTTTCAAGGACAAGTGTTGCCCCAAAAATTTGATTGATACCGAGATTATGTTGGGTTCGCTGATTAAAGATGGCTATGAGGTTGTTGAAGATCCGTCGCTCGCCGATACCGTTGTAGTGAACACCTGTGGCTTTGTGGATGATGCCAAACAGGAATCGATTGAAAAGATTCTGGAAATGTCACAGCTCAAAGAGCAGGGTCTTCTCAAAAAGCTCGTAGTGGCAGGCTGTCTTACGCAAAGATACAAGGATGATCTTGTCGAGGGCTTGCCTGAGGCAGATTTGTTTGTTGGCTCGGGCCAGTTTCAAAATCTCCCGAAAATTCTAAAAGATTCCTTTGCGGGCAACAAAGAGAAGAAGTTCTTTCATCTCCCCACTTACTTACAGGAGATTGACACGCCTCGAGTGAATTCTCAGCCTCGCCATCGAGCGTATTTAAAAATTTCGGAGGGGTGTAAGAAGAGATGTGCCTTTTGTGCAATTCCTTTGATTCGGGGCGACCTTCAGTCGAGAAGACACGAGGCCATTTTGGCAGAAGCCAAGCTTCTTGTCGCTGGAGGGGTTAAGGAGCTGATCGTAATTTCTCATGATTTCACCGATTTTGGCTGGGATTTGAGAAAAGCGGATCCCTCGGCAACAGAAACACCAGTAAGTCTTTTACGGCTGTTGGCAGACGAGTCGGGAGCGGAGTGGATTCGGGTTCTCTACCTATACCCCGACGGAGCCTCAGCTGAGCTCGTCGAACTGATGAAGACGCGAAAAAACCTGGCAAAGTATTTCGATATGCCGCTTCAGCACATCAGTGACAGTGTGTTGAAAAGGATGAATCGGCGCATGACCCGGGATCAAATTGAAGAAGCCCTGGAGCGAATTCGCCAGAATATTCCGGATGCGGTCATACGAACCCAATTCATCGTGGGCTTTCCAGGTGAAACTGAGGCCGATTTTCAAGAGCTTATGGAATTTGTTGAAAAGCAGCGCTTTGATCGGGTTGGCTGCTTTATGTACTCACAGGAAGAAAACACCAAGGCGGGCGGCTTACCAGATCAGGTAGATGAAGAGACCAAGCAGAGAAGGCACGACGCCCTCATGGAGCTCCAATTGGGCATTAGCAGGGCCAAGCATCGAGAAATGATAGGAAGAGTCGTCCCTGTCCTTGTGGAAGGGGTTAGCGAGGAGACGGAACTCCTTCTTGTTGGCCGCAACTCCCAGCAGGCTCCAGAGATAGATGGCGTGACCTACATTAACGAGGGGTCCGCCTCTCCTGGCGAAATTGTAAATGTGGAGATTGTTGACGCGCACGACTATGATCTGGTGGGCAGAATTGTCGACTCCGGCCTGCCGCAGTAACCATAGGTAATGACTGGACATACTGTTGACAACTGCGCTGCGTCCTGATGCAATAATTGTGTTGGGTATATGGGAGGGGCATCGTGCTTTTGTCAGCGAACGTCGTGATGTTATTTGTCACATCTGTAGTTATCTTTTTTGTCGTAAACGTATTGGTGAACTGATTATTGCCGGTATTATAACCGGCAAAAGCTGCCTACTGCGTTTAATCGAGCTCAGAATTTTCTACTGAGCAAAGTTATAAATATCTTTGTAGTTTCGACCCAATTCATCGCTATCCATTCCATAACCGATCACGAAGCGATCTTCGATGGTGGTGCCCACATAATCTGGGCGAATGGGCAACTCTCGTCGAGCAGGCTTATCAAGAAGTGCAACGATCTTACATGAAGCAGGCTCAGAGGCGAGCAAGCGAGTTTTTAAAAAGCTAAGAGTTCTTCCTGCATCAATGATCTCTTCAACAATGATCACATGCTTTCCGCGAATATCGGTGGAAATATCTTTGATGATTCGGCAGCCTTCTCCTTTCGGAGAGGTAACCTGAACAAAATCAATTTGCTGAGGAATTTGAATCTTTCGCACCAGATCCGCAAAAAAGCTCACGGAGCCTTTTAGTGGACAAATCATGACAAGCTCTTTGCCTTCGTAATCTCGCTCAATCTCTCTCGCAAGAACTGAAACCATCGACTTGATTTCATCTTCGGTAATCAGTGGGACCATTCCGCTTCTCATGAGTGCCATAGGACTCTCCCTTATAAATCGATCGTTGCGCTCGAATCTCGAGTTACAGTTGCTGCCTGAGCAAGATCTAATAATCTTTTTGCTTCTGAGTTCTCTGGAGATCTTTGTAGTACTCGCTCCCACTCTTCAACGGCGGCGGCGATATCTCCCGATTCATACATAATCACTCCCAATTTTAGACGTGCGCCCACAAACGAGGGGTATTGGTTTATTAGCGTGCGCAGCTCCTTTTGTGCTCGGTGGGCTTCGCCCAATCGAATCAAAGTCTCAACCACTTTCATAGTTAACTCAGGTTTCCGATTCGAAAGTGTAAGGGCTTTGTAATACTGTTCCAGGGCTTCTAAATAGCGCTGATAGCGAAAGTAAAGTTCGCCAAGTTCGTCGTGCTTAACGGCCAATTTTTCGTTGATGTAGGGATCTTCTTTCGCGGCTCCCTTTGAAAGGAGACGTCGGGCCTCATCAAATACCTTTTTGCCCTCATCGTATCGGCCAAGGTCATTGAGAATGATGCTTAAGCCTACGCTGGCATCGGTGTAGCTTGGGTCGATTTCTAAGGCACGGCGAAAAGCTCGAATCGCTTTATTAAACTTTCCTTGATCGTAATAGATTGTCCCAAGCATGTGAAAAATCTCACGGTCCTTGGCGCCCTTTAAGATCAACTGATTGAGGAGAGGTTCCGCGGCGGTATAGCGGCCCGCACGAAAAAGTTCCTTCGCCGAAGAAAACAGGTCGTCATGTCCTGAATCAGTCTGCATCGATCGCCTCCTTGGCTTCTTTCGCTTCTTTGCTGTCCGCAAATTGTGCATTCAATTTTTGCAAATATAAGTTCGCCTTAGTCATATCACTATTTCTCTTTGCTGAAATTGCAGCGCCCTTTAGGGCTCGGGCCAGCCCCGAAGTATTGGGAAATTTTTCCGCGGCACCTTCGTAACGTCCGAGGGCACTGTCGAATTTGCCCCGCTTAAAGTAAAAATCTGCGATGTAAAGTTCCTTTTGCGCAAGCATATCGAGAAGCTTTTGTTTTTGCTCCTTAGATGGCGTTGCAAACTCACTATTGGGAAAGGAACTCACCACTTCATCAAAATAGAGCATGGACTTATCTGCTAAACTCAAGTCTCGGTCGATGGTTTCAGGAAGTTGATGATAGAGGCTCATGCCGAGTCTGTAAGTGACATAGTCAGAGCGCGGGTGGGCCGGATGAAGCTCCTTAAAGGTTTCATACGCCGCCTGAGCCTCGGCGTACTCCTCCCGCTTGTAATTGATATCAGCAATTCTCAATTTGGCTTCTGTGGCGAGACTGCTGTAGGGGAATTTGTTTTTGACCTGTTGAAATTGGGCAATGGCCTCTTCGTAGCGCTCGTCCTTTTCGTAACGTTCAGCCACGGCAAAGGCGCCTTCGGCCGTTGACGAATCCAGCTTTGGGCCCGATGAGCAGCCTACGAATACAACGGACATCAACAACAATGCGACGCGAAAAATCATAGCGGCAGTCTACCTAGAGCCAACAACCTGGTCAATCGTGCTCGCAGGGTCTCAGACGCGATAGTCAGTTAAATATCGAAATACGGTCCCTATTGTCACCTTGAGGGCACTCGCTACGGGGATTGAAATGAGCATGCCGAGCACGCCCATAACTTGGGCACCTATAATAATCACCACAATGACCGTGACAGGGTGGAGGTCCACAATTTTGGCCACCACGACCGGAATAATAAAGGCCGCATCAATGAGTTGGGCTACAAAATAGACAAGCAAGACAAGTGACATCTCAACCGCCGACGCGCCATTAACCATGGCGATGAGGACCGCTGGAATCGTACCGATCACAGGGCCGACGTAAGGGATGAGATTAGTGATCGCCGCAAATGCGGCGAGGACCTCTGCGAATGGAAATGAAATCATCCAAAGGCCAAGCCAGGTGACAAAGCCGACGATGGCCGCCTCCATAAGGCGGGCTCTTACGAACTGCCCCATCTGGTCGTTGATTTGGTGATAAATATTGTAGGTCAACTCAAACAGATTGTTGGGAACCAGAGCGAGCAAGGTGCGAGAAAAGTGGCGACCATCTTTGATCATAAAAAAGGCTAAAAACGGAGCGAGCAATAGCACCGTAAACAATTTTTTGAAAATCTGGGGAAGAGCTCCAAAAACCTGTTCAGTGGCAGGCATGACTCGCTCTTGAATGAGGTCGGAAACGTCAATATCAACCCCAATACCTTGGAGGAAGCGCATCTTGACTTGCAATGACTCCACAAGGCGCGTGATCCCGGCCATATACTTGGGTAAATCCGTCTGCATGATTTGCACCCGTTCAACAAGCATAGGCAGAGTCAGATAAATCGTCAGGCCCAACAAAACACCAATTGTCACAAACAAAGTTGTCGTCGCCAAAACTCGGTCGACCCCTCGACGCTCGAGATAATTGACGAGTGGACCAATGAGGTAGCTGAACACAAAAGACAAAAGGCAAGACACCAGCATGTTTTCAACTTTGACGACGATAAGCAGGGCCAACGCGAGAACGCTCAAAAATGCGCCAAGGCGAATGAGGCTTTGCCGGCGAAGGATCTGCTCTCGTGAAGCCGGAGAATTCACTGCCATTTTAAGGCTTCTCCATTTGGCGACGCATTTCGCGCTTGAGTTCCGTCACCTTCACCGTGGTCTCTTTGAGACGTTTGCCAAGAACTTCAGCGAGACGAGTGACAATCTTAACTCCCGTTGAAGGGTTTCTTTCAACGATCTCAATGAGATCTGGCTTAAAAAAACCAATCAAGGTGGTTTCGACGCTGGTCACTGCAGTAGCAGTTCTTCTTCCATTTTCTTCAACCAGCGAAAGTTCGCCAAAAAAATCACCGACACCTAGACGGGTCACAAAAACCGTTTGCTTTTCGGGCTTATCGGCCGGGATATCTTCTACCAAAATGTCGATTGAGCCACTGGCGATAAGATACATTCCCACGCCAATTTCTCCTTGGCGAAAAACGACCTCTCCGGGACGGTAATTTCGAACGTGGACCATTTCCTTCACAAATTTGAGCTCAGCTTTAGTCAGGGTCTCAAAAAGATAGTTCTCTCCCAGAATATGGAGGAGATCTCGGCCTCGTTCAGAGCGTTTAAAGATATTGTCCCAGATAAAATTCACCATATTGGCATTCCAGAGGTTTGAAAAAGGGAAGCTTCAGGCACCCATCCCGTCATTCCACCGGGATCGTGAATTTGTGTCCAGCCCTTTTTTGATTGTCTCAACATCACATCGCTGCCTTCTCGAAGTTCAAAGAGTGAGCTGCTTGCTTCGCTTGGGCCACTGCGCACGCTCACTGAAGTAATGGCAGTTCCTCGTGGAATCGACCGTTCCACCGCTTTAAGAGTCGTCATGACAAGAGATCCGATAAATAAAAGACTCAGGAGGGCCCCAGCCCAAGGCAACTCTGGGAGGGGAAGCTCCTTTTGTAAGGCCTTGCGACGTCGACCCAGATAACTCACCATTGGCCATCCGCCCAAAACGAGAAATATGAGGGTCATTCCCAACATGGTATTCAAACTGACGTGACCGAGAACTTTCTGTCGGAGCCCTTCTAGCCATAACGAATCATCGGGGGCCCGAAGCTGCATGGATCTGGTTGCATAGGCGAGAGCACTTCGAGCTTCAGAAAAGGTGGGGTCGATCACCAACGCTCTGCGCCACAAGCCCACGGCAAGGCCTCTCTTTCCAGACTGAAAGGAGGCCAAACCCCAATTCAGTAAAAGAGGTGTACTTAGGGGCTCCTTGGCAAAAAGAGCAGCATAGGCCTCTGCAGATTCAGCATATTTTCCGGTGAGGTAGAGCTGGTTGGCGTTGGAGAACTGCTGCTCCTCGCTGAGCGAGGGAAGAGTGGGATCTTGGGCCTCAAGGTTAAAGGCGTAAGAGAGAAGTACGACTAATAAAAACCGAAAAAAATTCATCTCGACTAGTCTAAGGAGGTGGCCCCTTGGTGTCTAGGTCTAGAGGCTCGCGGCACGACTTGTTCCCTGTGTCATGCCCAGGTAAAGTCATTCGGTCGGAAAGGAAGACGTATGAGCACACTTCAAGGGCATGAGATGAGTCGATCAGCTAAAATAAATGAATTGGTCGATGGGTTGGTAAAAGAAGTTCAAAAGTTGGGAGAGTCTCTTAATGCAATTCGGCCGCCCCAAGCGGATCAAGAAAGTCGGGCTGCGGGTCTCATCGAAAAGACCAACCAATTGCGAGGTCGGCCGCTATTTTACAATTTTATTGGCTCCGGCATTGGACATGGGCCTTACGTTGAGCTTGAGGATGGTAGCGTCAAGCTAGATCTCATCAACGGAATTGGCATTCATATTCTTGGTCATTCTCACCCAGAAATTATCCGGGCGTCCCTCAAGGGTGCACTTTCAGATGTGGTGATGCAGGGTCACCTTGAACCCAATACGGAATACACCAAGTTGTCGAGCAAACTGGTTGAATTGGCCAGCAAGAACAGTCGAATGAAACACGCCTGGATAACGACTTGCGGTACGATGGCCAATGAAAACGCCTTAAAAATCTGTCGGCAAAAGAAAACACCAGCAAGAATGATAATCACTTTTAAAGATGCATTTGCCGGCCGCTCAACAATGATGGCTGAGGTTACCGATAATCCCGCCTTTAAACAGGGCTTACCTGAATATCACGAGGTTTTACGCATTCCTTTCTGTAATAAATTTGACGACAGCATGTGCCGTCAGTCTTGCGGGAAGGAAAAGACCTTGGCCGTGCTCAAAGAGCACGTTGCCAAACACGAAGGAAACGTCTCGTGTTTTGTATTTGAACCCATGCTCGGAGAGGGAGGCTATCGGGCCGCATGTCGTGAATTTTTTCTCCCACTACTCGCGTTTTGTAAGGAAAAGAAAATTCCTGTTTGGGCGGATGAAATTCAGACCTTTACCCGAACGGGTCAGTTTTTTGCCTATGAAACTTATGGCTTTGGCGACTATGTCGACATTTGTACTATCGCAAAGACGGCGCAAAACGGAGCGACGCTTTATACAGAAGAAATGAATCCTCAGCCCGGACTTATCGCGGGGACCTTCGCCGGATCGACGGCGGCGCTATCTGCAGGTCTTGCTGTTCTGGAAGAGCTCGAAAACGGTAACTACATGGGACCGAATGGAAAGGTGAACCAGATTCATAAGGGTTTTGTAAGTATGTTGAACCGCTTGAATGAAACCACCTGCAAGGGGCTGCTGCGGGATGCTGGTGGATTAGGTCTCATGGTGGCGGTGACGGCTCTTGATGGAAGCCAAGCCAAGCCACAGCAACTTCTTAAATCGCTGTTTAAAAACGGGCTTCTCTGCTTTGGCTGTGGAAGAAACCCTTGGCGGATTCGCTTTTTGTTACCCGCAGTTTTAACTCAAGCAGACATCGAAGTCGCCGGACAGATTATTGAAAAATCAATCCAGGAGTGTTCTTGAGTTTTATTGAAAACTGCCGCCAGATTGTTGGCCTCGATTCGACTCCGAATGGAGGAACTAAGGAAATTGGCGAATTTGTCGCTAAACTTTGCGCTTCGGCTCAGCTCGAAGTGGAGGTTCGCGGAGAAAACTTGAACGGAGTTGAGCAAAGCAATGTGATTGCTCGGCCCCCTGGCACTCAGAGACAGAAAGAAATTGTATTTCAAACGCATCTGGACACGGCAGATGCGGGAAATTTCCTGGCCTGGAATAGCACCCAACACAATCCCTTCAATGCCAGCATTTATGACGGGGTGATGTATGGCCTGGGCGTCGCGGACACAAAGCTCGATCTTTTGTGTAAACTTGAGGCCTTCCGGCAAGTCGGCGCAAAGAGTTTCCGCCGCCCACCGGTATTGGTGGGCACTTTCGGCGCTCAGCTCGGGATGGTTGGAGCAATCAAGCTTATGAGGCGCAAACTGATTCAGCCGGCCGTTGTCATCGTCGGAGAACCTACCTCCATGCGAATTGGAATTTCTGGCCAGGGTATAGCGGTCGTGGAGGTCTCTGTCCCATTTTCTCGGGAGGAAGCTGAGTATCGAGAGCAGCACGATGAAATGGAAAGTGTAACCTCTCAATCAAAGATTTTTTCGGGAAAGGCAGCACATTCTTCAGACCCCTCTTTGGGCGACAATGCCATTATTAAAATGCTGGAGTACCTCGTCCGCTTACCTGAGGGCATAGTCATTATGGAATTGGATGGCGGTATCAACCACAACACTGTGCCCGCCTCTGCTGTACTTGAAATTGATATTGTAAGTGGAATTAAGGACCCCATGGTTAAGAAGCTCAGCAAGGTTCTTCATTCACTTCGCCAGCTTGAGTCGGAGCTGAGGGCTTTTTCGGCCCCGGGGTATTTCCCGCCCCACCCCACACTCAATTTGGGTATGATTCGCACTCTGCCAGACCGAGTTGTGCTGACCGGAAGTTGCCGCATACCTGCTGTTGTGCCGGATCAAATGTACGAAGGGTGGATTCGTCGCCTTCACGACGAATGTGAAACGGTCGGCGCAACATTCTCTGTGGTGGATTATAAGTCGGCATTCAGAACCGCTCCCGAGGCTGCATCAGTTCGGGCGGCGCAAAAGGTTGCGGGTCAGTTGGGACTTGCAACGGAGACAACTACGGTTTCTGCCTCGACCGAGGCAAATGTATTTAGTCGATTTGGAGCAGAGTGTCTGGTGCTCGGCCCAGGACAAGGGGTTGGTAATTCACATGCACCCAATGAAAATATAAAAATTGAGGAGCTGCAACTGGCGGTGACCTTTTATCGCCAATTGATCGAGGAGCTATGTCTATGAACTTTCTAGTGCGTGCGGTCTGTCGAGATGACCTCAATCAAATGTACGAACTTGCTCGACAGTTTACGCTTTTAAATTTGCCGGCAGATAAAAAAACCATTGCCAGCAAAATCGAACGGAGTGAAGCGTCCTTTCGCGGAGAATTGTCTAAAAACGATGCTGAGTATTTGTTTGTTGTGGTCGATCGGGATGGAGATTTTGTTGCTGGATCTTCTATGATCGCAGCTAAAAATGGGACGCCCAATTCTCCCAATTTTAGCTTCAAGATTGCAAAGAAGGAGCGGTTCTCTCGAGAATTGGGAATAGGATTTATTCATCAAATTTTAAGTCTAAGGGCCAATTACGATGGGCCAACTGAGGTTGGTGGCCTCGTGGTCGACAGAGGCTATCGGCGTCGGCCAGAGAAGGTTGGTCGCATGATAAGCCTTTCTCGCTTTCTGTTTATCGGAATGGAGCCCGACCGCTTTGAAAAGGAACTTCATGCAGAGATGGCGCCTCCGCTCACGGATGAAGGTCGAAGTGAATTTTGGGAAGCCCTCGGCAGGCGCTTTACTGGGATGCCCTATCAGGAGGCTGATCAAATTTCACAGCAGAACAACCAATTCATAAAATCGCTCTTTCCGGAAGAGGACATTTATCTTTGCCTCCTGGATTCAAAGGCCCGACTGGTAATGGGTCGCGTGGCAGAAGAAACACAGGCGGCATTGCATATGCTGAATAAGATAGGATTTGTATATAAAGATGAGATTGACCCATTTGATGGGGGGCCCCACTTGGGAGCCTTGGCCACCGATGTGAGTCTCATTAAGAGTGCGAAATGGCTGACGGTTGAGAGTCAATCGCAGGGCTCCTTTGATCAACAAGTTTTGGTGGCACAGTTTAACGATGGAGAATTTAAATCCACAATTACGGCAGCCAGCATCAAGGGAGAAGAAGTTTGCTTTCCCGAAAAGACCATTTCAGGATTGAGTTTAAGTCGGGGAGAAAAAATTTACGTCACACCGCTTTGAGTGAGGAATTGAACTATGGGTGATATTTCAAAAATCGAGTACCTCGGAAATTACATCGACGGTCGATTTTTAGTTCCCGAAACGGTCGATGATGAGTGGCAAATTAAGAGTCCCGCGGATCTTAAGGACCTCGTTTTTGAGGCAAAAAGCAGCAACGGCCACGTAGACCAAGCCTGCCTGGCCGCCCGAGCCGCCTTTCATAAGTGGGCCCATACACCATTCTCAGAGCGCGCAAACTATCTTTGGCGCCTGAAGGAGATTTTTGCTGCCCATGCAGAGCCATGGGCACAAATCATTAGTCGCGAGACAGGAAAGCCTCTTTGGGAAGCCAAAAATGAAGTGGCGACTATGATCAATAAAATCGATATTACTCTCAATCATTCGATGAAGCTGGTTGCGGAAGATAAAGTAGCAGGGGCGCTTCCCGGCGTGGATGGCTTTATTCGTTATAAACCGCGAGGCGTGATGGCTGTTATTGGTCCATTTAACTTTCCGGGGCATTTGCCAAATGGACACATTATTCCTGCATTGGCCTGCGGAAACACAGTGGTCTTTAAGCCATCTGATAAGACTCCGGCTACGGGTCAATTTATGGCCGAGCTCTATCAAAAAGCTGAACTCCCTGCCGGAGTATTTAATCTCGTTCAAGGTTTGGGCGAAGTTGGTAAACGATTGGCGACGAGCGAATACGTAGATGGAATACTATTTACAGGCTCCTATGAAGTTGGGCTTAAGATTAAGCAGGATACGATCCACCATTTTGGGAAAATTCTAGCTCTTGAAATGGGCGGAAAAAATGCCACCATTATTTGGGATGATGCGGATCTTCAAAAGGCAACCTATGAGACTTTGATTGGAAGCTTTTTGTCCGCGGGACAAAGATGCTCCTGCACCTCACGGGTTCTGGTGCACAAACGAGTTCGTGATCAATTTTTGGATAACTTCTATGCCGCGGCTAAAAAGCTTACGATTGGGCATTGGCGCGACAATCCCTTTATGGGGCCGTTAATTGCCGCGGATGCCGTTGAGAAATATTTGAGGTTTCAGGAAATTGCTAAGCGCGAGGGGGCGGAGAGCCTTATGCGAGGAAAGTCTCTCGCCCTGAACCATGAAGGGTACTACGTCACGCCGAGTATCAATCTCGTGCCTAAGTTTGATCCCAAATCTGTTTACCAAAAGAGTGAGATCTTTGGCCCAAATGTCGCGGTCTATACGGTTGATGATTTTGAGGAGGCCATGACCATTAATAACTCCACAGGTTTTGGCTTGGTTCTCGCTCTTTTCAGCAAAGATCGTAATCTTTACGAGCGCGCTTTGATTGATGCAAAGGTCGGCCTCTTAAACTGGAATCGAACTACAAATGGCGCGAGCTCTCGGCTGCCTTTTGGTGGCATGGGCAAGTCAGGAAACGATCGGCCCAGCGCTCATTTTGCGGTCCAGTACTGTACTGTGCCGGTGGCAAGTCTTGAGGATCAGCTGCCATTTGATAACACTAAACTTATGCCCGGAATAACTTTCGAGTATAAATGATGAAGAAATTGGTTGTTCTCGTTTTACTTGTAATTTCTATCGGCGCCCTCGGCGTATTGTGGGAGGCCTTTCGCTTTTTGGCGGGCCCAGCGTCGCCGGAACTCAGCCAAGGAGCCGTGTTTGAAGTTAATCCAGGTGAGGGGTTTTACAAAATTGCGGAGCGATTGGAGCAGAGGAAGCTGGTTTCTTCTGCTTTGTATTTTAAAATCCTGGCAAAAATATCGGGTCACGCGACTAAGTTAAAGGTTGGAGAATATGCCCTGAGAACCGACCTGAGACCTATCGAACTTTTAGATATTTTATCCTCTGGAAAATCCATCGAACGACAAATGACATTTCCGGAGGGTTGGAACATTTACGAGATGGCGGCCCATGTTGAAAGCAAAGGATTGGGAACCAAGGACGAATTTCTTGGTCTTGCTAAAAACCCTAAGCTTATAAAAGACCTGCTTGGTGAAGAG
>JAPKGD010000160.1 GCA_026648125.1 Bdellovibrionales bacterium
GCGGCTCGATCCACATGATGTTCATGCTGTTCTCGATCGATGCCGTCTTCTTTGACCGCGATCTCAAGGTGACCAGGGTCGCCCGCAGGGTGCGTCCGTGGGTCGGGTTGGCATTCGGAGGGCGCGGCGCGCACGGAGTGGTGGAACTGCCTGCGGGCGCGGCGCGCGAGACACAGCCCGGCCACCGGCTGGAGTTCACCACGGAGACCGGCGGGGACTCGTAGCTGCCCGGGAGGATCGGGGCGCGGCTCAGCGCCGGCCGCGGCCGGGAACAAGCCTTTCGACGATGGCAGGCAGGCTCTGGCCGGCGGTGGCGCGGATTACGACGCTGGCGAGGCCGCTCAGGGGTGTCTCTTCGGGATTGATTTCGATAAGGGGAACTCCCCGCCGGCAGGCAATCACGGGGAACTCGGCCGCCGGGTAGACCACCGCAGATGTGCCGACGACAAGGAACAGGTCGCAGAGGGCCGTTTGCCGGTAGCATTCGCGTAGCGCGTCCTCGGGGATTGGCTCGCCGAACATCACCGTGTCGTTCTTGAGGAAGCCGCCGCATTCGGGGCAGAGGGGCGGCAGCCGGTCGAGCCGCACGCTTTCGAGCCGATCACGGGCGCCGCAGCTCATACAGCGCACGAGGTAGCGGTTGCCATGAATCTCCGTGATGTGGCGTGAGCCCGCGCGCTGATGCAGGTTGTCGATGTTCTGGGTGATGATGTGGGCAAGCCGGCCCATCGCCTCCAGGTCAGCCATCGCACGGTGACCCGCGTTCGGTGTTGCGTCATCAATTGCGCGGTTGAACTCGGCGAACTCCTGCTTGAAGGAGATGGCCTCCTGCCACCAGGCCGCGGGGTCCTGGTTGAAGAGCTCCCAGCCATCGAAAGTGGGCTCGCCCAGCTTCGTCCAGATGCCCTCCCCACCGCGGAAGGTGGGGATGCCGCTTTCCTTAGATGTTCAGGAATTTATGATTGTTCCTGTTTGTGGCGGACGCTTTTCAGAATCCTTACGTGCTGGCGTTGAAGTGTTTCACCACCTCAAGCAAATCTTGAGTGAGAAGGGGTTAGCGACATCTGTGGGGGATGAGGGCGGGTTTGCTCCGCGCCTCGAGGGTAATCGCCAAGCTATGGAACTTTTGATGACGGCCATTGAAAAGGCCGGTTATCGACCTGGCGAAGAGATTCGCCTGGCTCTCGATGTGGCCGCCACCGAACTCTATGAGGACGGAGCCTATCATTGGGAAGGCCGACGAATTGAAGCGGAGGAACTGGGAGGTATTTATGCGGACTGGGCAAAAAACTTTCCACTCGTAAGTGTTGAAGATGGTTTTTCTGAGGATGACTGGCAGGGGTGGATTTCGTTTACCAAATCGCATGGGCACGGATTGCAATTGGTTGGCGACGATCTTTTTGTAACGAACCCCGAGCGGTTACAATCGGGTATTGATAAAGGGGCCGCCAACGCGATTCTCATCAAAGTAAATCAAATTGGAAGTCTCTCTGAAACTATGACGGCCGTCTCGATGGCCCAAAAGAACGGTTATCGAACAGTCATGTCACATCGGAGTGGCGAAACTGAGGATGCGACTATCGCCGACCTCGCGGTCGCCTTGTCTTGCCAACAAATTAAGACCGGTAGCCTCTGCCGTGGTGAAAGAACTGCGAAGTACAATCAATTGCTCCGAATTGAAGAAATGCTCGGGGCTAGAGCCCAGTTTTGGGGGGCTCGAATGCTTGAAAGCCATCTCAATTAGCCCCTAATCGAGGTCCTGTGGGATGAGATAAATTGGGCTTTGATTTGGGCTCAAGTTTGTTTATCCTGTTATGGTGCGGGCTGTGTTGTTTGGCTTTTTTTCCGCTGTAAATGACTTCTTACATCGACCCTGGGTGGTCCTTTGGACCTGTCTAGCGATTGCTTTTGTTAATCTCGTTTTAGACGGAACTCTTCTCAGGATGTGGAGCCTCAATCGAGACTTCGCTCAACTCGAGCAATCTTCAAAACATCTGAAAACCGAATTGGCCTCGCTCGATAGTAAAATTCGCCAAGCGACCAACCCCGCTTTTGTGGAGCGTGAAGCTCGTGACCGTTTTGATCTGGTGGGTGAAGGTGACTTGGTGTTTGTGTTTACGGAAGAAGAGTAGATTTGAGAATAGAGCTGAAGAAAATTTCTTACGTTCCATTTCAATCCAGAAACAGGGAGGTTCAATGTCGACGGGAATCGTCAAATGGTTCAATCCGTCCATCGGCTACGGATTTATCCTCGGCTTTGATGGGTCTGAAATCTATTTTCACGCCACGGGAATCGTTGATTCCGAAGGGGGTGTGACTTGGCGGACTGGGACTCAGGTGGAATTTGACCTGATTCAAACCCGCACAGGATTTGAAGCCACCAATGTGAGGAGCGCCGCGGCGTAGGTGGTCTCGGGAATTCTCTGAGCCCAAATAAGGGTTTTGGTTGCACCAAACCCATAAATATAGAATGAATTTAGACCGGAGATAGGGCTCCCAATGCGGAGCCCTAATTAGTTTGATGGAGTGGACACCTAAGGCGATTCGGCAATTGCGACTGCGGCTGGGTTGGAGTGCGGCGGAGTTTGGTCGCCGATTGGGATGCAGTGTGGATCTGGTTCATCGCTGGGAAAATGGCGAAATGGCCCTTGATCCTGAAGCCGCAAATACCATGCACCATCTTTTTGCTCAGGTTGAGCAAACGGCCCTGCGAACTTCTCAATTACCGCTTGCTGAGATGGTCATGGATCGAGAGCAGTTGTCTCAGGTCACTCACGATTTTGTTCAGCGGTTAGAGCCAAAACTCTAAGCTGTCGTTTTCTTAGGATCGGATGCCCGCATGAAAAAGCTATATTTAGTCGACGTCAGTTCCATGTTTTTTCGAGCCTTCTTTGCTCTACCTCATTTAACCAATGAAAAGGGAATGCCCACCAACGCGCTTTATGGTTTTTTGTCGATGGCGGTGAAGCTCTTGCGTGACGTTCACCCCGAATATATTGCCTTCTGCTTCGATAGCAAAGAGCCTTCTTTCCGGCATGAGATTTACGAAGATTATAAGGCCAATCGGGAAGAAATGCCCGCAGACCTGGTGCCACAAATTCCCTACGTCAATAAGCTGACGGAAGTGCTGGGCATCCCCATCGTTCAGCGTTCTGGCTTTGAAGCGGACGACCTCATTGGCACTCTCACAAAAGTTGGCCGAGCTCATGGACTGGAAGTAGTCATTGTGAGCGGCGACAAGGACTTTGCTCAGCTCGTTAATAATCATGTTGCGATGTACGACACAATGAAGGATGTGCGTTACGACTCAGAGGGTGTTCAGGCAAAATGGGGCGTGAAGCCTGAGCAAATGATTGATTACCTCTCCTTGGTTGGTGACTCATCGGACAATGTTCCTGGTGTAAAGGGTATCGGGCCCAAGGGAGCTCAAAAGCTTTTGCTCGAATTTAATACCCTCGAGAATATTTACGAAAACCTAGACAAGATTTCAGGCAAGGCCATGAAGGCGAATCTTGAGGCCGGCAAAGAGAGTGCATTTTTGTCGAAAAAGCTTGTCACAATTCACTGTGACATTGAGCTTGAGCGACAGCCTGAAGATCTAAAGCTCAAACCGATCGATCAGGACCGACTCAGAGAACTTCTACTTGAGTTGGGCTTTAAGACTTTTGCTCGGACTCTTACAGGAGAGCCGCGTTCGGATTCTGCCTCAGCTGAAAAAATTGAAGTGACAGATGCTAAGCCATCTCGAGTGACGGCAAGTTCCGCTCGGCCCCGGCCAGTGCGAAAGAGCACAAATGGTCCGCTCGAAGAAAAAAGCGGAACGATTTCGGACTTTGATAAGCAAATCGAGCCATATCAAGAGGTTTGGGGTCTTCTCGACGAGAGGGGATTTTATTTGGGCTCCGGCCAAAATGTTTTTCTCATTCAGGATGATCCGAAGCGGATCGGCGAATGGTTGGCAAAAAAGCAAGTGACCTGGCGAGGTTTTGACCTCAAACAGGTTTGGCATCACATTGCGGCCGTTGAACCTCAGGCCGCTTGGGATTCCATGCTGGCGGCCTATGTATTACGGGCTGGAAGTATCGATAATATGGGCGAGGTTTACGCTCATTATATGAATCGACCCCTTCCAGATCTGATGACGCCCAAGGAACTCTACCAGACTCAAATAGATCTGAGCCTCGAACTTGAAGAAAAACTTAAAGAGCAAGGGGGAGAGAAAGTCTACAGGGACATTGAACTTCCATTGGTGCCAGTGCTGTACGCCATGGAGAAGCGGGGCATCGCCATCGATGTTGAAGAACTTAAGCATCAGTCTCTCGGGCTTCAATCAGACATCGAGCGATTACAAAGTAATATCTTCGAGCTGGCCGGTGGACCATTCAATGTGGCCAGCCCCAAGCAATTGGCGCAAATTCTTTTTGAAAAGCTAAAGCTTCCTCCGGGTAAGAAAACCAAGACGGGCTTTTCTACAGATAGTGATGTCCTGCAAAAATTGACATCGCAGCACCCGATCGCTCAATTTTTAATTGATTATCGTGAATTGAGTAAACTCAAGTCGACCTACGTAGATGCGCTTCCCGCCCTAGTTCATCGCGATACGGGACGTCTGCATACGCATTTTAATCAAGCCGCGACCACCACAGGTCGACTTTCCAGTCAAAATCCCAATCTCCAGAACATTCCCATTCGGACGGAGCGAGGCCGATTGGTGCGCAAAGCCTTCATAGCCGGTCGAGATCAGATGTTGGTGGCGGCCGACTATAGTCAGATTGAACTTCGTGTCTTAGCTCACATTACAGAGGATGAAGCTCTCTGTCGTGCGTTTGCGAACGACGTCGATATTCATGCTGCTACGGCAAGTGAAATTTATGGGGTGAAGCTGGAAGATGTAACTGCTGATTTGCGCCGCCACGCTAAGGCCGTAAATTTTGGTATCGCCTATGGGCAGGGTGCTTTTGGTCTTTCGGAGTCGTTGGGCATCAGCCGACAAGAAGCGACCGATATCATTGACCGATACTTCAAGCGCTTTCGCCACTGGCAGCGCAGGAAGATTCTTTCGACTCGGAACCGTCAAATGCAATTGTTGTATCCGCGGAAACCGAGTTCGAGATCATCAACGAGGGGAAGGCCTACCTGCGAGTGCGGCGGGTCGAGCAGGTTTTGAATGAAAAAGCGAAGGAGCGCGGCGAAATTATAGTAGAAGAATCGCCTTTCATCAAATGCAAAAAGCTTTTCGGCCAGATCCGCGATGCCGCCGGAACCGTGGTCAAAAAAACCGACAAGAAAGATATCAACAAAGCCCAGGTTTCCGTTGGCTATGCGTTATATGAGGAATCCCGCTACCAGTGGATCGAGCTTTACTGGAACAGCTATCCTTATACTATCGAGTACGAATATGAAGTGGAAATGTCCTCTCTATTCTTCTGGCCGGACTGGTATCCCCAGG
>JAPKGD010000161.1 GCA_026648125.1 Bdellovibrionales bacterium
TGAGGTGCTCAACCAATGTTTGGGCGTTTTCTTCGGGATTTCCCCTCACGCATTCTCCTTAGGATCTGAGCTCCGTGGGCTTTCTACTTTCTCAGGAGAAGTCTCACTTTCACTCTTTGGCTCCTGCCCAGCTTCAAAACCCATATCTACAACAGAACCTTTTTCACCAGGCTCTGGGATTTTATCACCAGGATGATCTTCGAGGATTTTCTTGAATTCAGACTTTATGTGCTCTTGAGGCGATAACAGAGTGGAGTGTATGTCACTCGTCGCCCGCCTTAATTCATTGAGCATTCGCCCTATAACTCGTGCGATCTCGGGCAACTCTTTTGGACCAATAAAAACAAGCGCGATGGCACCAATTATGAGTAGTTCGGAGAAACCTAAATTGAACATAGGCGTATTATGATCCCTTCTCGCTTCGGGGCCAAGTACCACGCGCATATTGCCGAGCGTCGAAGCTATTGCTTGGAATTCTTTATAGCCGCATCGGGGGCTAGCACGCCCAGCTCCCGCAATTGCTCCGCCGCAAGTGGCGAACCAGTGGACATATACCTACTATAAAGCCGAAGGAGGTCCTCGTCTGTTTGAATTCTGGAAGTCTGGCTAATCACGGTAAGTACGTCGACATACTCTAAAAATCGAGCAGCGAGATCACCAAAGACAATGGCTTTATCAGACTCTCCGTGTGCCGCGAGAGTTCCATATGCTATCCCGCCAATTTCAGCATAGTAGTCGACATCAACGAGCTTACGATGAAGGGAGTCACCAAAAAAGCCACTAATGTAGAGGGAAGTGTCCCCCAACCTTTTGAGCAATTCCCCGCGAACCGTAGCCTCGGCTTGTGTTGCAGACAACAGTCTTTCTGCCATGGTTTTTGACTGTTCGTTATGACCCTCTTCTGCTTCTCCAAAGAGATTCCGGCTTATGACGTAATGTTCGAGAAGATCAGCTAGGTAACTTTTCGTCATCGGCGATGCGGAAAATCTTCTGCGATGAACGGCAGAATCTACCATTTCCATAAAGAATGGTTTTGATGAGGTAATCAATTCAGGCTTCGAGGCCTTTTGGTTATTATCTTGGCTCACTCTGAAACACCCCACTTTTCAAAGGTGGTTCATCTCCTTAACGGCCGATTCTCGACTCCATTTTAGCAACCAGCCCTATGTTTGGTGAATTTGATGACTCTCAATTGCCCAAAAGGCCAGGAATCGGCCCATTTTGAGACCCTTCCGCCAGGAATGAAAAACTGGCGTTTATCTCATGAATAAAAAGCATTTATGGGTTTAAGTCTACGGGCGCAGTATTCTTAACGTCCGCCCACGGCTCCTTCGGTCCAACGGCACTAATGACTTCACTTCCCGAGAAAATTCTTTGCGCAACGGCGCGCACATCTTCCGATTGAACGGCCATAATCTTCTGGCCGTATTGAAAAATGTCATTCAATTCAAGTCCGTACATTTCATCAAACAGGAGTGCCGAAGCGACCGTCGAGTTTCTCTGAAGGTCAATATCGTGTCGGCCAATCAAATACCGTTGGGCCCGAGCCAATTCATCAGCACTGATCTTTTGATCACGAACTAAATTGAATTGTTCTTTGAGCATAGTGATCGCCTTTTGTCCTTTTTCAGGGCTGCAACCAATGTAGGCTCCAAAATAGCCGGCCTCGACCCCCTCCATTCTTAGTGGGGACACCGAATAGGCAAGAGAGTTCTTATCTCGCAATTCGGTAAAAAGCCGTCCTCCCTGACCCGCAAGAACGGCTTCGAGAACCTGCAAGGCGTACCGCTCGGGATCGGAAAAGCTTAATCCGGGATAGCCAATAACCAAATGTGTTTGCTCTTTTGCACTACCCGAGAACTCCCGAAGACCTTTGACCGGCGCATGGTAGGGCAACTTCTTATAAAGATTCTGTCCTTTGGGTAAACGCTCCACCAACTTTTCTATCTGCGACACCAATTCATCTCGCTTAAAGTGTCCCACGGCGCAAATTGTCATATTCGCCTGAGTGCGCATCCGCACAAGGTGATTTTCCAGCACTGGCCCTTTGAGCACATTCAAAGTTTCTGCTCGGCCCAGGGGATCACGTCCGTAAGGATGGTCGCCAAAAAGGAGCGCCATAAATTTTAAAATTGTCTGCTGAGCTGGATTGTCGTGTCGAACTCTGAGCTGCTCTAAAATCATCTTTCTTTCACGATCGACGATTTCCGGACTCAACGCGGGCTCCATCAATACTTGTTCAAATAATTCGAGAAGGGGATTTGCAAAGGGTGCAAGTCCGGTTACGGTTAGTCCACAGGTGTTGCGACCGCCGAAGGCACTAATCGAACCAGCTAAATTTTCTATTTTTTCCATCAACTGAGGTTCAGTTAAGTTTTTGGTCGCGCCAACCCATGTTCGTGACAAAAGCTCCGTGATTCCCTGCTCGCCCGGATTTTCAATCCTCGCTCCACCGTGAAAGCCCATGCGCATTGTAAAAACTGGTGTATCAAAATTGGGCCGAAGTAAGAGCTTTGTTCCGCCGGCTAACGTAATTGTTTCGACCGTATCGCCTTTTAATCGGCTGGAGTGAGGAAACCAATCTTTTGGAAGCTTTGTTTTGGCTGTTTTTTTCTTGTCACTTCGCTTTTCGGGTTTTGCCTTAAATTCAACTCGCTTAACCCAGGCTTTTATTTCCTTTTCTGCTGAAATCCGATCTTCCTCTGGAGTCAGGGCGCAAATGACGGCCTTATCCAGCTTCAAATATTTCTTAGCAATTTTTTGAATATCCTCAGGAGTCGTACTTCGCGCCTGCTTTAGAAATTTCTCAAAATGGCTGTAATCACTGAAGAGATGCTCAAAGTGTCCAAACTTTCTAGCCATGCCATCAACCGTCTCTAGGGTGTAATATTGGTCGCTATGAAGATTGACGATGGCCCTATTCATTTCATCTTGATCTGGAGGCCGCGAAATGACCTTCGCAATTTCTAGTCCGATTCCATCTAGAGACTCCTTGAGCGAGCCCGGAGGAAGTGAGGCAGAAATTGCGAAAAAACCTGGGTCTATCGGAGAAAATAAGCTGGATCCGGCATAGTTCACCAGCTGCTTATCAATGCGCAAAGATCGATTAAGCCGAGAGCTGTCTCCCTGACCCAATATCATAGCAAGAACCTCGAGCGCGGCGATGTCCTTATGATCAGCTGCTGGGGCCGGCCAAGCGAGAAAGAGAAAATTTTCCTTAAAGCTTGTTCCACGAACATTAACTCGTGTTTGTTTGGAATGCGTCGCCTTTGGCCGCTTGATGGTCTTTACTCGGCCCTTATTGAGGTCGGAAAATTGAGCCTCAATTCTTGCCTTAACCTCGTTTACCGAGAAATCACCGACCACAAGTAAAGTCATTTTCTCGGCCCGATATCTGGTTTCAAAAAACTTTACGATTTCTTCACGACTAACATTTCTAATTATTTCTTCATAACCGATGACCGGCTCACCATAGGGATGCCTCCGATAAAGGCTTTCAAACAAGAGGCGGCTCGCTTGGCGATGCGAGCTATCCATCGAACGTTTTATTTCTTCAATAACGACTTCGCGCTCTTTGTTGACCTCATCTTCCACAAACGAAGGCCGAGCCATCATCTCGCCGATGACTTCCAGTCCCGTATCAAAGAATTGCCGGGAAATTGTTACATAGAAAACCGTTTGGTCAAAAGAGGTATAGGCATTGAGCTCACCACCAGAGCCCTCCACCGTTGCGGCGATCTCTCCTACACCGTATTTGCGCGAGCCTTTAAACACGAGATGTTCAATGAAATGACTAATGCCTCTCAAAGAAGGGGGTTCATCTGCACTCCCCGTCTTGACCCACATTTGCACCGATACCACTGGCGACTTGTGGCTCTCAACCAAAACGACCGTCAGCCCATTTTTCAATTGATATTTTTTGATCATCCTCTATGACCTTTCTCAGCCATGGGTCTATCCGTATACATTCACATTCCCTACTGCCTTCAGCGCTGTCGCTACTGCGACTTTACAACTTTCGAGTTCGATCAGATTCTGCCACCCGACCGGTATTTGGATCTCCTTCAGTTGGAGATTCGAAAACTCCATCAATTCTTACCAACCGATCAAATCGAGACGATTTATTTCGGAGGAGGAACACCGAGTCTTGTTCCGGCCGAAATCATTGTATCGATTCTCAATGATCTTGCCAACGTAGGTCTGAAGAGAATCGCTGATGCCGAAGTAACTATAGAAATTAATCCGGCCACTGTGGATGAACAGAAACTAGACCTCTATCAAAAGGCGGGCATTAATCGGTTTAGTGTGGGCGCACAAACATTCAATGATGACCTGCTTAAGCTCTGTGGCCGTCGCCATTCTGCAGATGACACACGAAAGACTCTCAACTTATTGAGCTCGCGTAATCTTAACTATTCCTTTGATTTGCTCTTTGCGCTCCCTGGCCAAACTCAGGCCAGCCTTAAGTCTGACCTCGAGGAGGTCGCTCGGTTTAAACCTCCCCACATTAGTCCCTATTGCCTCACCGTCCCTGAGGGGCATCCCATGGCGACGGGACGCCCACCCGAAGATGACCAAGTCGAGATGTTCAATCTCATTGAGACTAGTTTGTCTCAAATGAACTATGAGAAATATGAAATTTCAAACTTCTCGCAGCCTGGTTACGAATCCAAACACAATCAGGCTTACTGGAGTGACAGACCTTATTGGGGGATAGGCCTAAGCGCTCACTCTTATTTCCCTCATTTAGGGGACTGGGGTACGAGATTCTGGAACTCAAAGGTTATCCCTGATTATGAGCATTGGCTTCTTCAAGAGGATACAAATCAATCGGGACTTTGGCATTCTCTCCCCGCCAAATCTTTTGAAAGGCTCAAAAAGCATGAATCGTTGACCGATTTTCTTCACATGCACTTAAGAACGGCGACGGGACTTCACCTATCTGCGGTGCGAAAAAAGTTTGGGCCAGAGGCGACCTCTCTCGTGGAGCAGCGCCTTCAAAACAGTACAGTCGACGGCCTATTGAAGTGCCAGGACGGAACCATTAGCCTCACACCAGAGGGTCAGCTGCTCAGCAATCTCATTTTCTCTCATTTTCTTGTCACTCATGAGGATTTGCCGTCTTAGGCGGGGTATTAGCCCTTTACGGGTCCAAGCTCTGTGGCCTAAAATGTGGGGTCGCATAAGGCTCTAGAGAGATGAGGTTTTCAATGGCCGATGAAGAAAACGATAGCACGAATTCGGACGTCAATGACGAGGCAATCGAATTAGACATCGGCGACGAAGAATTGGGCGATTCTGAGTTGCAACAAAAATACGACAAGCTCAAAAGCGACTTTCTCTATTTGGGCGCAGAATTCGAAAACTATAAAAGACACGCCATAAAAGAACGATCAGATTTGAGCCGTTATGGAGCAGAGCGCTTTATTCGGGACCTCCTTGA
>JAPKGD010000162.1 GCA_026648125.1 Bdellovibrionales bacterium
AGAGATGGCTCTTCACGTCGCTGAGGGTGATGTCCAGTTCGCTTGCGATTTCGTCGTAGGAAAGTTCTTGATAATGCCGCAGTTCGACGACGATGCGATAATGCGGCGGCAGGGACGCGAGCGCACTGCGGATCTGCTCGCTTCTTTCTTTGACCTCAACCTGCTCGCCGGGACTTTGAGTTTTATCTTCGTCCCGTTCTTCATCCAATTCAACTGGACGGGTGAGATACCCGTCCCTACTGATGTGATTCAGGCACAAGTTGGCTGCCACGCGGCGAATCCACGGGCTGAATTCGCGTTCGAGGTCGAAGGTGTGCAGACGGTCGAGGGCGCGGATGAAGGTCTCTTGGGCGAGGTCTTCGGCATCGGCGCGGTTGTGCAGAATGCGGTAGCAGACGTTGAACACGCCCGTTTGGTGGCGGGAGACGAGGTCGCCGTAGGCTTCAGCGTCGCCGCGACGGGCTCGCAGGATCAGGTCGCGGTCGGTGGGCGCATTCATGGCTAGAGTTTAATACAGGCGGGGAGGGGAAATAGTTGCAAGGGAAGATCGGTAAATTGGTGATTGGTTGGTGGAAAGTGGTTTACCTCCCGTCTTCTGCTTTCGGCAGGAATTCCGCAAACTCGGCGGGGATTTCGATCCCGAACTTCTCGCACAGTAATTTCACATCGTAGTAATCGTTCTCATCGAGTTTATATCCAGTGTGGAATTTGACCATCCATTCAGGCGTGATGCACTTGACGGGATAACCTGCTATGGAGCCGGTTCCCTTGAGCGAGTCGGAGGGATACTCGACGCCAAAGATCACTTTGCCTTCTTCATCGAACGTGTATGAGTGGATATCGATCAGCCGTCCTTTATCATCCCCCATGACGAAATTGCACTCACTCGTATCGTCGCGCAGAACTTCCTTGTAACCCCGCTCTTCCAGCAAGGCGCGGATATTCGGCACGTCCGCACGTTCCACGGCGATATCGAGGTCGCTGTGCGTGCGGGTCTGTTTTCCCAGCAAGGCGTCCACGCCCCAGCCGCCGTCGATGACCACGCCGACGCCGTGTGCTTCGAGCAGTTTTACGAATTCGATCACGTCCGCGGCGGTGGTTTGGGGAACGGGGTCATTCATGAACGATCATGGGAATCCGATTTCGTTTCGGCCCGGCATACCAACGAGGAATGGTAAACGAAAACTCTCGTTGCCAGGCGCGGGAAAATCTTCAATAAAAGTTCCTTGATGTAATAATTGACCGTCCCTTTCCAGCCGTACCTGTATCGATGCACGGCTTTTGAGGGATTCGTCACCGTCTGTTTCAAGACCTCCAGGCTGCAGGTCTGGACCAGCCTTCTGAACGTGACGGGCGAATAAAAATTGATATGACCCACCTTATCGAAAACGAAATTGGGTTTCAGACGCAGGGTATCCTCGAGCGGCACTTCCACAAAAACATGCCGGGCGACCCTGGCGGCTTCGTAAAGGAGTTTCCGCGGATATTCGACATGCTCGATGACATGGCTGAGAACCGCAAGGTCGAACTTGAAATCGTTGTAGGGGAGTTCATACCCGTCGAAGAGCAGGCATTCAACCAGGTTGGGTATCCCTTTGTTCTTTATCGCCTCCACGCCGGAGGGTGAGATTTCGAGCGCATGTAGTTTTTCGCCAAATCCCAATTCGGATAATCGCTTTAATATCGCTCCATCGCCAGCGCCGATTTCGAGAATGGTTGCGTGAGGCAGATCGCGGCAAAGGGAGACGATGTTGGTGCACTTGTCCACCGCGCCTAATCTCCGCCATTCCGGGTCTCCACTCTCGTAATAATCCTCGTAGTTGGTCTTCAAGCGACTGCTTGTGGCAATGTTCTTCATGATGATTTACCTTGTACAGAAACAATACGGTTTGGTGAGCCATGCGTTTGGACTGTGTCTCTGCCGCCAGGGCGGGAAGCGGGCAGGGCAGTCTCTCGATTGGTAGAAGGAAAGGATCGATTCTGCGCGGATTTGGTAATAAACTCATCCCTAACTAGCCATCGCCGCTTCTCTCGGCTCTGATTTCATAATGCTGGGATCGTTCATCGAAGCGCGCAAGTACCGCTCTCGCCTTCTGCGGGACCACGGCAACTTCATAATCTTCGCCAGCAAACTGGCGGACAGCATCCAGGGAATCGAACTTCATGATCGTGATGAATTCCACCTCTTCTTTGAGTTCGCGGCGAAGCAATTGAATGCCCTTAAAGCCGGGGATGTGGCGGTTTTGAATGCCAACGAAGATCTCTTCCTTGAGTAAATTCTCATAGATGTCTGCGTTGGACGGCGATGTCCAGCCATGCCAGATACGGATGATCATGATTCGTGCCTCTCTCCTGTGGGTGTTGATTTTATTTCCATTTGAATTGGAACGGAGCATTTATAACATGCTTATTCGCCTCACAACAGGCATATCCTGAGGCTGATATATTGGATTAAGGCTAAGATGCAGATATAGCTTTGGTTCTCTCCTGACTCTCACTGAATTTAGAATACTTGCTGAATTGGTGCGCAATCAGGGTCGTGTTTTGAGTCGGGATCGTTTGCGGGAGACGGCGCTTGAGAGCCTTGCTGTGACCGACCGGACAATTGATGTTCATATGGCTTCTCTTCGCAAGAAGCTTCCTGCCTATGCCAACAGTATCCAAACTGTTCGAGGCGTCGGCTATCGCTATGCTCCATAAAAAAGGCGGGAGGTAGGGAGCTTTTGGCTCCCCCCTTGGCAGGTTAGTTGTGGTGGGCTTTGGGCTCTTTAGATTCCACGATTGTGGTAGAGCCGGCGGGCAATCACAATCAACTGCTAAGGCAAGCCAAGTGCCAGCTGCTTTGGAGTCATTCTGCCCAGGGAGCCCTCACCATTTCACCTAGACCTTTGGAGAGGGCAGGACGAGCCGTGTCGAGATGGTGCGAAAAGACACTCTGGTGTCGCTTTTCAATCGAGCTGAGAAATCGATCCTATAAGCGCTGCTTATGGGAAAACGGGCCAATCTTGGGCGAAGGGCATATCCAAAGAATAGACAGATAGAGATCGTAATCATTCCAATGGTTTAGACCGTCTCATCTTGAGATTGGGGGGTTGGGGTTTAACTTTTGGCCGGAAGCGAGGTCTATGCAGAATTAACTAAGATCAGTTATTTCAAATGCTTACGCCAAATTTTCAAGGGCCTCAAGATTGCGATAGGGAGGGGTGTGGAGGCTATCAGAGCATGCGACTTCGTCATTTTATCGTATTAGGCGTGATTTTAAGCATGAGCTTAGTGGCTTGCTCTCGCCGCTTTGACGCCCAACCTTCGTGCAACTTTGTCCAGAACTCAGATTTGCGCCGTGTTTCTTGGAATTCCATGACCCCTCTTAAGCTCTACGTCCATGAGTCTGTTCCTTTCGATAAATATCCAGAGTTAGAGAAAATATTGAAAGAATCCATACAGGAATGGAACCAGGTGGCTGGGCGAGAGCTGATTCGACTTGAGGCCTTGCACGTGAGTGGTGACCCAAGCCCCAAGAAAGATGGCTATTCCATGCTCTATTGGATGAACACCTGGGAGGCTTCGGCGGCCAATGAGCAGGCTCGAACGACGATATATTGGTCTGGAAGCCAGATTTACGAGGCCGATATTCGCATTAATGAAAAGGATCATGATTTCTATGTTGGCAGTGACGAGGATTTTGGTGGAGTTGATTTTAAAAGCTTAATTATTCATGAGCTGGGGCATGCACTTGGCCTTGCCCATACGGTAACGCCAAAGAGTGTGATGAATGCAGCTCTTCCCAGCGGCTATGATCGGCGCCTAATAGGCAAAATGGACATTGATTCACTTCGCTGTGAATACTGAAAGGCAGAGGCTTGACCAGTGTGAAAAAAGTACCAAATTGGAACCCGCGATGTGGCAGAAATTGAATGTAAGGTAATTTAAGTTTTGGAATTTGAGAGTGGTGGATAGAATAGTACATGAATCGCGCAGTAGATGCGGACTTTGACGACAAAATAAGTTTTGTTGTGAAAGCGCAAGGAGAAAACGATGCCTTTTAATGAAATTCGAAAAGCGGCTCGGACTGAAGAAGCCACTGTGAATCGGGCATCCTCTCCCGTTTACAGTTACAGAGAGGTTCCGGGTTTAGAGACAGAACGACTGGATGTTCTCCAGCAACTGGAAAATAATTTATCTCTTCTCGAGGATCTTCACGGACGACTCCGCCTGGTCATGGGTGAAGTTCGCACTTTGATTGTTAAGTCTTAGATACCGCTGTTAACTTAGAGCTGATTTAAAATCTCCAAAAGTATTTAAATTCTTATGAGACCTCGGCAAAAAAGTTGTGCCGGTCATTATAAAAAATTTCGAATAATTGACTTAAGTTGTGAATCTCCCAAGGTCCGGGTAGTTTTCGGCGCGGGGACTTTCAATACCAAAAGGAGATTACTTTATGCGGAAATTTTTGATGGCGGCCACACTGTTGACCCTCGGTCTCAGTGCGGCGCAAGTACATGCTCGGCGCGGAGAGTGGCGTCGCGGTGATGATGATAGAATGCGCCGGGGAACCGTACTTCACCTGGGCGATATTCGTGTGGGAGATTTTGGGCGGAGACTCGACACCGATGTGATTGACGTATCTGAAGATCCGCGAATTCAGTGTGGGTTGACTCATATTCGTCTAAAGGCCGGATATGACAATGTCGTCATTAGCAAGATCGAAGTTGAATATCGACGAGCCGATGAGTTTGGTAAAGTGCGAGATGAAATTGAATTGGATGATCGGGACGAAAGTGGATGGGAACGACCAAGGCGCGGTTTAAGACTTGAGCCCTTAGAGCAGACACAATGGCTAGACCTCGATGACGTCGAAGACGGAATCGTGAGTGGACGATGCATTCAGCGCATTTGGATTTGGGCGCTGGATGTTCCCAATCGAGGCGGATGGGATCGAGGTGATGGCGGTCGTGGTCGATGGCGACGTGGTGATCGCCCAGCCATGGTCTCTGTTGAAGGCTACGTCCGTCCGCGGGGACCTGGTGGCGGTGGCGGACATGGCGGTGGCGACTGGCGCCGTGAGCGCCCTCTTCGCTTTGAACCTTTGGGTTTGACCGATCACTTTTCCAAGTGGGATCTGAGCACTCGAACTTACACAGTTGGAACTAGCCGGGGTCGATTTGATGGAATCCGTCTTATCGCCCGCGATGGCGGCGTTGAGGTTGTTGAAGCTACCGTTGTGTTTGGTGACCAGTCACGTGCAGTAATTAGAAATAAGCAAATTCGAGAAGGCGACGACATCTATTTTGATTTTGATAATGATGATCAGCACCGCCGCGGACGGCGAGATATAGACCGCTTCATCGATCGAATTATAATTAACGGAATCTCTATGGATAAATGGGGATCCAAAGGACGTCTTGAGGTTCAAGGCGGCCGTTA
>JAPKGD010000163.1 GCA_026648125.1 Bdellovibrionales bacterium
CCTTTGTCTCAGCGAGCGCGAGCCACACCTGCGCGGTCGTCAATCAACAATTGAAATGTTGGGGAAGCAATTATCGAGGCAAACTCGGCGACGGCACTTTGATCGATAGAGCGAGTCCTACGGCAATCATCGACTCCGATGTTATCACCGTCTCGGCGGGGCCTTACCACACCTGTGCCATCTCAAACCAACAACTCAAATGTTGGGGGTACAATTACTATGGTCAACTCGGCGACGGCCACGCGTGGACAGAGTTGCCCCGCCTCATTAAATTCTAGCTATTGAAACCCTTCGATATCACCGATTTGAAAAGCCAACCCGCGCTCTGATAATGTCTTGGAGGTTTGGAACCATGCATCCACGAATAGGACCTGGTTCCGGATTTGGGGCGGCTGACGGGACTTGAACCCGCGACCCCCGGAATCACAATCCGATGCTCTAACCAACTGAGCTACAGCCGCCACAGGACAGCCTGCGGTTATAAGGGAGCGGGGGCCCTAAACGCAATCAAAATCCCATAAAAAAGGGGCCTTTTAAGACCCCTAATTGGTTTATAAGTACCTAATATCAAACAATTTTACTTAGTAGTCGCAGGGCCCAACCTTGACCTCGGAGGCTTCACACGTCTGCTTCAGCGAGGCTGGCAGGCGGGTCTCTTCGGCCCATACACCGTTGGCATTACACCGGCTTCTTACACAGCTCACATTCTCTAAGTCTGTGCGACAAGCCTTTTCGCCCCTGGGATTATTCACGCAGCGCCAGGCACATTGATTAAGCTCTCCGCGAGGCTCTCGGCAGATCTTCTGCGAAGAGGCGATATCTCGCTTCCGGCCCGCCACCAGGGTCCCTCTCTCAAGTTTGCGGATTTCCGCCTCGCTCATTTTATAAACGGGCGTCATATAGCCACGGGCAACAAACTCATTGATTTCATCTTGGTTGAACACATCGTTTGCGGCAACCACGTAGGCCGCCTGCTCTCCCGCTTTAATCTCAAGAGACTGGCTATAGTCGGGGCTTGCGAGTACCACTTTCCCCTCGATAGTCCTAATTTCAGTTTCTACCTTTTCACCCTCTTTGTAACTCGCAACAAAGTCTGTTCCCCGCACACCCGCCACGGCGGTTTTGGTGCGAATCTGATAGGAGGATGTTTCGCCATTGTACTTTTGCTTTACCTGGTTGCGAATCTGACCGCGCATGAGTTCAAGTACGGCCTTACGCTTTTCCGCCGCCATTTCGTACTGATCAATTTTTACTGCGGTGTTATTCTGAATCTGTACAAGGTTACCGTCTTTAAATTCCACTTGAACTCGCCCAGATTTTTCTGTGATCACGGTATCGCGCTCATGAAGTGCCGAGCCTTCGTTAATCGCTTCTTTATTGCCATCAGGCATTTCAATCCATGATGGCCCCTCAACCAACTTAATGGTTCCAATCTCTGGCCCTCGAGGAAGAGAAGCCGTTTCACGACTTGCCACGGGAACCGCATTCTTGGGCTTAGACTGGTCGGAAGCCTGACAAGATGGCGGTGGATCTTCTAAAGCGACGCAAGTTGGCCGGGCACAAGATTTGACCTGCGAAGCCTCTGGCCCACATTTCTCCGAATAGAAAGTGAGACCCTTTTCTTCCATGCAAGGTCCACAATCTATCTTTGGACATTCGCACGAATTTATATTGGAAGCCTGCAAACCAGGCGAGGTAAAAACTGCCGCCAAGCTCACGCACACGACGAAGAGTCGTCGAGGTATCCTCATACGCACCACCTACCCCACGAATTATTTAGAGCCCAGCTACAATTCTACAACTTTTGCTGACTCGGGGTAGAGGATTACTTCTCAACTGACTCATTATGACCTAGGTCTAGCGCATGTCCTTAGAATTCGATTCTCGATTTGAGCCAAAACGCTCAATTTCCCAGAGTTTGGCGTATTTGAGAAACATTGAATAGGCGGCACCTACGGCAATCACAAAGCCGGGTAAACCATCTTGCCAACCCGACTTCCAAATGTAGGTTTCTAAAAACTTTAACGGCGGTTTGAGTAAAAGCTTAAACAGGCCAAATCTCTTCCCCGCTTTTCTCAACTGTTCAGCACCGAGGCTTGAGTATCGGTTATTGGTATCCACCTGATGCGAAAGGTCTTTAAATACCCAATGCAAGAGATCGCCCTTCAATCTCTCCACCTTATCCGCTCGAACCGATTCATGCAGCTCACCGCCCTGCCAGTTCGCTTGCCTTCGATCAAACAGGCGAATCTGTCGATCTGGATACCACCCACCGTGTTTAATCCATCGACCGAGATGAAAAGATTTTCTGGGCAGAGCATAGGCCGAAGCTTTGGGACCTGCTTTAAGAATATTTTCGATCTCCTGAGCAAGTTCGGGGCTTAGGGCCTCATCCGCATCCAGGGATAAAATCCAATCGTTCTTTGCGAGTTCCGTGGCCAATTTCTTTTGCGCATAAAAGCCATGCCACTTTTCCTTAACAACTCGAGCACCGTGCCGCTCCGCCACTGTCACGGTTTCATCTGAGCTATCGTTTTCGACCACGAGTTTCTCAGCAGCAAAAGGCACAGACTCCAAGCAGCGCGGCAAATTATGAGCTTCATTTTTGGCAATAATAACTAAGGAAAGGGGCGTCATGGAGCTAGCCTGTCAATCAGCGAGGGACTTGTCAAACCCAAGGCCACCTCCTAAACTCTGCCCCGTCCCAAGATGAGGAGGCTGATATGAGCTATTTACCCAAATTGCTGTCCATGACCGTGTTTGCCCTTGCGCTCGGCCAGCCCGCTCACGCTTATTACTCGACACTCGACAATGGAAACATGCTCAAGCCGGGCCACTACCGAATGCTGGGTGAAGTTCAGTTTGTGACTGAAGGCGATAGTGGCATGAACCTCTCCGCCCGCCTCGATGGTGCCATCAACGAAGAAATGGGATGGCGCGGCCAATTTGGTTTTGGAACCACAGACTTCTTTGGTGGAGGCTTTGTAAAGTGGGTACCAATCCCCGACATTGACCGACAGCCGGCGGTGGGACTTCTCGGCGGAGTACTTTATGCTCGCCACTCGAGAGTAGATCAATTGAGCCTTCGCGTGCATCCCTTTATCTCGAAAGCTTTCGTCGTAGAATTTGGCGAATTTACTCCCTACGCGGCCCTTCCATTTGGTCTTCGCAATACAGAGGACGACACGGAACTCACCATTCAACTGGCCTTAGGCAGCGAATTTAAACCCAACGCTTGGAAGCATATTGGTCTCTTTGCAGAAATTGCTTTTGACGTGCGCGAAGCGTTTCCCTACTTCTCCCTCGCCGCCTCTTTAGAGTGGGATGAAGAAAACGGCATTCAGTTTGAGTAAAATCAGTTTTTAAACAATCTTCCGAGTAGGCTCTTTAGACTGTGTGCTAGGGGGTCAAAGATGTCTCGAGTATATACGCTCATTTTGAGTCTATTTTTCGCCTCGAGTTTGGTTGCTTGCAGCAGTGGTGGCGGCGGAGCAGGCTCCGCGAATGATGCCCTTGTGGCCGGAACATCTCCCGAGCTCGCAAAGGATATTTTGAGTCGGTATGGCTATTCGGTTGAGGAGTTTTGGCAAATCGTCGACAAATTGCGAGAGGGCGGAAATTTATTTTTTCTGCCTATCAATTCTGAAATAAATAATCTGGTTTATAATTGCGCCGCAGTTCACACCGACACGGATTCTTATGAAAAAATTGAACTCGTCAATTGCTCTGGCGGAACCTGCAAAATCGAGTTCTTATATGAGCGAATTATTGCCGGTACAGGTGCGCAACAAACCCTTACGGCTCGATTTCATATGAAACTTAAAGATTCGTCAGACAGTCAATTCTATCAATTTCAGTCGTTAGACTGTGATGGATTTGCTTCTGGTTCACAGTCCAATTCGGGAGCCTCGGTTACATACAGCAATCGTTGCCATGCCGTAGACAATTTTTATGGCGAATTTAATGCAACGGCTGAGGGCCGAGTCGATGTGGCTGGTGAAAACATCTCTATCACCACTAAGACTTTAATTGTTACTCCGGGCCAACCTGAGAAATATATGCAAGGTGGAGCCGCTCAGGTTCTCTACAATTGGAACAGCACTTCTGGAACGACCTTCTTCCAATTCAATGGCCAGACTACGCAGGCCCTTGAATCGCCAGGTTGGATGCCAGGATTACGGGTGAATTAACCGCGACCCCAATTCGATTCCCAATTTATCGTCATTGATTTAAATAAAAAAAGAGCCAGCAAGAAAGCTGGCTCTTTTCGTTTCACATCGGCAATGGTTCGCCTTAGTTGACGTCTTTATAATCGGCGTCGATCACATCGTCTTTGTTTTCACCAGAACCTCCACCGGCCGCCGAGCCACCACCCGCAGCACCTCCGCCGCCCGTTCCGCCACCGCCGCCTTTGCCTTTATTCTCATAAAGCTTTGCGGTCACTGCATGACTTTCTTTTGTGAGTGTATCTACGGCCGCCTTCAAAACTTCTGCCGTCGCAGAGGCGTTTTGTAAAGCCGCCCTTGAGTCGGTCAAAGCTTGATTCAAGCTCGTCAGATCCACGCCCTTAAGAGTCTCTTCATTTTCTTTAATCAGTTTTTCGGTCTGGTACACGAGACTATCAAGGTTGTTCCGCTGCATAATCTCTTCACGCTTACGCTTATCTTCATCGGCGTGCGCTTCCGCGTCACTCACCATCCGCTTGATTTCGTCTTCGCTTAGCCCAGACTTCGCCGTAATTTTGATCGCCTGTTCTTTTCCTGAACCAAGATCCTTGGCGTTCACATTGAGGATACCATTGGCATCAATATCAAACGTGACTTCGATCTGCGGCATGCCCCGGGGAGCCGGAGGCAATCCAACAAGTTCAAATTGACCCAGTGACTTGTTCACTGAGGCCATTTCGCGCTCACCTTGGAGGACGTGAATAACCACACTACTTTGGTTATCGGCCGCGGTCGAAAACACCTGAGACTTTCGCGTGGGAATGGTTGTGTTGCGCTCAATAAGCTTGGTCATCACACCACCTAATGTTTCGATTCCGAGAGACAAAGGCGTCACGTCTAGGAGTAAGAGGTTTTTCACATCTCCTGCCAAGACTCCACCTTGTACCGCGGCTCCGACGGCAACAACTTCATCGGGATTCACTGAGCGATTCGGCTCTTTCTTAAAGAACTCTTTCACCGCCTTTTGAATTGCGGGGACGCGCGTCGATCCTCCCACGAGAACTACCTCATCAATGTCCGCGGCGGTCAGTCCCGCATCCTTGAGTGCTTGCGCACAAGGATCCATGGATCGCTTCACTAAATCTTCCGTTAGGGATTCAAACTTGGCCCGAGTGAGTTTCATCTGAAGATGCTTTGGACCTGATTGATCTGCAGTGACAAAGGGGAGATTAATCTC
>JAPKGD010000164.1 GCA_026648125.1 Bdellovibrionales bacterium
TTTCGTTGTTCGCCGGATTGATAACGGCGATTTCATCGCTCAGGTCTATCCATAACGCAAGCGCGAGGATCAGCGCGATGAGGATGATGCGATTGGTTGATTTTCAGGAGCCTGTTTAATCTTACTGAGACTTCATCGCGACTTGCTTTAAACTCGCTATGATTTTCATCTACCTTTTCTATCTCCGTCGAAGCCAAATAATGACCTAAGGTGTATGGAATTACAAAGTATCCATCCGCCAGGCCCTGCATAAGAGCACTTGCTCCCAAGCGATTTGCTCCGTGATCCGAGAAATTTGCCTCTCCCAAAACATGAAGCCCGGGTATTGTACTCATAAGGTTGTAATCGACCCATAGCCCGCCCATCGTATAGTGAACAGCAGGATAAATGCGCATGGGCTGCTTATACGGATTTTCTCCAGTGATTTTTTCGTACATCTGAAAAAGGTTACCGTATTTTTCCGAAACAGCTTTCGCTCCTAGGCGATTGATCGCATCTCGAAAATCCAAATAAACAGCTTCTTTAGTCTGGCCAACACCGCGGCCCTCATCCACTCTAAATTTGGCCTGACGTGAGGCCACGTCCCGCGGAACGAGATTTCCAAAGCTCGGATAAATTCGCTCCAAATAGTAATCGCGATCACTATCAGGAATTTGCGACGGTGGTCGATGATCTCCCTTTTCCTTTGGAACCCAAACTCGACCATCGTTGCGCAATGATTCGGACATCAGGGTCAACTTTGATTGATAGTCTCCCGAGCGAGGAATACACGTCGGATGAATTTGAGTAAAACAAGGGTTAGCAAACAAGGCGCCCCTCTTATGACATCGCCAAGAGGCCGTCACATTTGAATTTTTCGCATTGGTCGATAGAAAGTAAACGTTGCCATAGCCGCCCGTCGCAAGCAAAACTGCGTCTGCTGCATGAGATTCGATTTCACCCGTCACTAAATTTCGAACAGTAATTCCCCTTGCCTTGCCATCAACAACAACAAGGTCGAGCATTTCGCGTCGCGAATAAAGTGACACCCCACCTTTAGATACTTGTCTCATCATCGATTGGTAAGCACCTAGCAAAAGCTGCTGGCCCGTCTGGCCGCGCGCATAAAATGTTCTTGAGACTTGAGCGCCACCAAATGATCTGTTGTCTAACAGACCGCCATACTCTCGAGCGAATGGCACACCTGTCGCTACACAATGATCAATTATGTTCACCGAGACTTGGGCAAGCCGATAGACGTTTGACTCGCGCGCACGAAAATCTCCACCTTTGACCGTGTCGTAAAATAGGCGCCAGATCGAGTCGCCATCGTTCTGATAATTCTTAGCTGCATTGATCCCGCCTTGAGCAGCGATTGAGTGCGCCCTTCTGGGTGAATCATGTATGCAAAAGGTTTTTACCTTGTATCCCAACTCTGCCAACGAAGCACTCGCCGATGCACCAGCCAGGCCTGTGCCCACAACTATAACCGTGTATTTGCGCTTATTCGCTGGGTTGACCAGCTTCATTTCGAACTTATGTTTATCCCATCGCTCTTGAATCGGGCCAGATGGGGCTTTTGAATCGAGTTTCATTGCTTCGGCCTCTCAGTTATCCTTTAAAAAAGAAGAACATATAAATAGGTTGAGCGATAAATCCACCCGCAACTGCTACGGCGTAGCCAATTGCCAGTAACTTTATCCTGCACTGGTAAGCGGGGTGATGTAGTCCAAAAGTCTGCAGAGCTGATTTGATGCCATGACTTAGATGTAATCCCAAAGCTACAAGACAGAGAATGTACCATGCTACATATCCGGGCTCTGCAAAGACCTCGACGACGAGACGATGCAAATCACGAATGGGACCCTTCCCATAATCCACTGTATAATGGGCGCCCCATTTAAATTTAATGAGATGAAGAATCACAAAGACCAAAATGATTAAGCCTTGAATCGCCATGGTTTTACTAATTGGGTCCGTGGCTTTTTCACCCTTGGCGGTGACTGCATAGCCGTTGGGTCGAGCGGAACGGTTGAGTATCTGAAGACGAATCGCTACCAGCGCATGAAATAGGAAGGCGGCTAAAAGACCTAACTCCGCAAATATAAACAACGGGTTTGTGACTAATGCGTGCCCGTATTCATTGTAGGCTTGGGGGCTGACAAACATGAGCAAGTTGCCTGCCATGTGAGTGAGAACAAAGAGACTCAGTCCTAATCCGGTGAGGGCAACCACCTGCTTGCGACCTATGGTGGAGCGCAAGAAGCTGAACTTTTCTTTCATTTGGAAAATCCTTGAACTTCTGATTTTATTCAATCAGTACAATAGCTTTGCTCAAAGGTCTAGCACTGGGGACGGGTCAAACGGCATGCCTCTTAACGCGTCCCGTAACAGGCTATTCCTTTTGCATTTCAAATTTGCGCTATTTATATAGATTAGTCGCTTCAAGGAGTTCCTTTCTATGCGAATTTTCGTGTGTATCAAACAGGTTCCGGACACTGAAACCAAGATTAAACTCAAGGCCGATGGCAGCGGAATTGATGAGGCCGGTATCAAATGGGTTATGAACCCATACGACGAATTTGCGGTTGAAGAGGCCATTCGACTAAAAGAAGCGCGAGGCGGGACTCCCATTGTAACGGCCGTAACCGTGGGACCAAAATCTCGCTGTTCAGATGCTTTACGTACAGCACTGGCTATGGGGGCAGACGATGGCATAGTCGTAGATGCTCCCTATGAGACTGACACATTTACTGTGGGCCGCTTACTTGCCGCCGCGATTAAAGCAGAAGGTACTGCCGACCTTGTATTAACTGGGAAAGTGGCGATTGACGACAATGCCTCTAGCGTTGGGCAATTTACTGCCGAATTTTTAGGAATTCCTCACACCTCTGTGGTGTCCAAACTTGAAGTGAAAGAGGGACACGTGATTGCCGAACGAGAAGTGGAGGGTGGTACACGTGAGGTTGTCCGACTCAATGGTCCTTGTCTTATTGCCGCAAACAAAGGCTTAAATACTCCACGTTATGCAAGCCTTCCCGGCATCATGAAGGCTAAAAAGAAGCCGATAAAGGAACTTTCTGCCCAAACATTAGGTGTCGAAGTTTCTGGAAAAGTTAAACACACAAATTTTCAACTCCCTTTGGAAAAACCACCGGTTAAAATGATCGGTGGCGATCCTTCGGCTCAAGCGAAAGAGTTGGCAAATTTACTGATGAATGAAGCTAAGGTTCTCTAAGGGGGCAACTATGGCAAAAATCCTTGTTTTTTGTGAGACTCAAAATGACCAGCTCAAAAAGGGTTCCGTAGAACTGTTGTGTGCGGCAACAAAATCACAAGGTGAAATCACCGCCTTGTTCCTTGGGCCGCAAGGTAAAGCGGCTGCGCCTTTGGCTGGCCAATTTGGAGCAACCTCGAGCTTGGTTTGTGACGATGAAAAGTTGAGCTCATATAATCCCGAATTATTCTGCGCAGCCGCCTCTCAGGCCATCAGGGATTCGGGCGCAGAAATTGTTCTCGCATCAACAAGTATGCTGGCAAGAGACCTATTTCCTCGTGTGGCCGCTAAACTAGATTGTGGCCTTGCCAGTGATTGTACACAACTCGAGATTTCTGGAAATGCAGTTAAGGCTCGACGCCCGCTCTATTCTGGCAAGTGCTCCGCAGAAGTCGAATTTATAAATAGTCCCGTGAAGTTTGTCCTCATGCGACCAAATCAGTTGCCTGTTTCTGATCCTCAGTCAGGAAAGTCGGCGGAAGTTAAGCTCTTTTCTCTACCGCCCGCAGACACAAAAACGACTGTGGAAAATGTAGTTCAGGGTGCCGTTGGCAAAATTGATTTAACTGAGGCAGACGTCATTGTCTCTGGTGGCCGCGGAATGAAGGGCCCAGAACATTTTAAAATGCTCGAAGATTTGGCTGCGACAATTGGTGGAACCGTTGGAGCCTCTCGTGCCGTTGCCGATGCCGGCTGGGTTCCTCATTCCATGCAGGTTGGACAGACCGGAAAAACCGTTGCCCCAAGCCTTTATATAGCAGCAGGCATTTCGGGAGCGATTCAACATCTCGCAGGAATGAGCGGCAGTAAGGTGATTGTCGCCATTAATAAAGATCCTGAAGCGCCAATTTTTCAGCGTTCGACCTACGGAGTTGTTGGGGACTTGTTTGAAGTTGTGCCAAAGCTAACCGAGGAATTTAAAAACATCTTAAAATAATAATGTTAGCTTTCTGGCGATCCCACATTTTACCGTGGCTTATTTGGGCCATTTACAAATCACTTGCCTTAACTTGGCGAATTACCTTGGTGGAATCTGAGGGGCTTAAAAGGGCTCTCAAAGAGAAAAAGACCATCATTTTTGCTCATTGGCACGGTGACGAACTCGCTATAATTCATCTTGTGCATCATTATCAAATCGCTACGATGACTTCGACCAGCAAAGATGGAAGCCTCGTCGACAACGTCATCCGCCGCTTGGGGGGGGCTACCTCTCGAGGATCCTCGACGAGAGGAGGCGTATCTGCTCTTAAAGGACTCATTCGCCTTTTAAAAGATGGGCATAATGCATCCATGGCCGTAGATGGTCCAAAGGGACCCCTTCATATTGTTAAACCAGGAGTCTTCGAACTCTCCCGCCTCGGAGATGCCGAAATTGTTCCGGTCGGTGTAGCCGCTTCGAATCCTCATGTATTTAGGAAATCTTGGAATAAGGCCATACTGCCAAAACCTTTCTCTCGGGTTGTAATCGTATTTCCTGAACCGTGGAAACCGATGAGTCGGGAGGTCGATATAAGATCACCAGAATTGGCTGGCAGGCTCGCCCAATCACTTTCTGACGCTCATCATCAGGCTTCCAAACTCATTGCCCGTTGAACTTTGCCGATGCTAGCCTCGAAGGGTTCATAGACGAACTGCAGCGCAGAGGTTTTATTATGCATTTCAAGTACTTGTTGGTTAGTGGTGCTCTTGCAATTTCAGTTGCCGCAACACCTGATGCAAAGGCACAAACGGTTGCAACTGTTGGCTCAAAGACAATTACTCTTGAGGAGTTTAAAAAGCGATATGACGAGGTCAAGAAGGCTTCGATCAATCCTCCTCCCGCAGAGCTATTTTTAGAGGACCTCATCCGCTATGAAGTAGGGGTTCAAGAAGCCGAAAAGCTGAATATTCAAAACGACCCCATTGTAAAGGAACGCTTTCGCCAAGAAATGTACAAGGCTCTCGTCGAAAAGGCGATTGGCGAAAAGGTGAATGCAATACGGGTCAACGAATCCGAAATGAAGAAGTATTATGAAAAGAATCCCGATCTTCGTACTTCCCATATCTTGATTGAATTCAAGATGGACGCAAATAACGAGGAAAAAGAGATTGCTCGCAAGCGAGCCAATGAAATTCTCGCTGAGGTTAAGTCG
>JAPKGD010000165.1 GCA_026648125.1 Bdellovibrionales bacterium
GGCCCGGCGAGGGCGCTTCCGAACAACCGCGGCTTCCTCCGCCTGGTGACTGAGCCGACGCCCGGATTGCGCCGTGCCCCGTCGCAGCCTCCGCCCGGTGCATCCCCGGTTGCAGCCGTCCCGCCTCCCGAGGAACCCCGGCAGCTTGACCTGTTCGCATGGCGTCCTCGGCCCGTCGAGCCCAGGCAGATGGACCTGTTCCCGGAGCCCCCGCCCAAATAGCACCACCCGAGCGGGCTGGTGTATATGCGCCACCACCGGCAGACGTCGCCCTCCCACCATCTCGAGCTCGCCCTCCCACCATCTCGAGCTCGCGCTTCACACGGAACGGAATCATCCGTTGTGAGAATGTCCTTGACGATTCCGGTCGATCTGCAGGTACCCTGGCCCGGCAGTCAAGATCGAGGAGGGCTGAACATGGCGAAGATCACGGGACCCAGATTTACCGGAACCATCTTGGTTGATCTCAACCCGCTCAAGGACGATCTGGTCGACCTCCCACCCGGCGGGCTCAAGGGCACGCGCGGCGAGAAGGAGGGGCTCGCGGATGTGCTCACCGAGCTCGCCACCGCGATGCCGAACCACGGGGACGAGGCCGACATCCACCCCAAGACGTATCAGCGCATCCTCGACGAGACGGCCAAGATCGACACGCTGCGGCAGCATGAGACGGTGCTGGAGAAGCTCCTGGAGGTCTGCCGCGAGACGCGCGCCATGAAGGAGAACAACCGCGAGGACGATATCAGCTCCATCGCGTCGGCGGCCGAGGACAAGGCGGACAAGGGCGGGATGCCGGGGCTCCGCGCCCATTTCGAGAAGACCATCAAGTACAAGGCCCTGTTCGCCGACAAGGCCGCCGAGACGCGCCGCAAGAACGAGGAGACCGCGAAGGCCGAGGCCGCCAAGCCCGGCTCGCCGGCCGGCGACGGCGGCAAGGGCCAGTAGCCCAAGGGCGGATCGCCCGAACGCCCCGCCGCCCGAACCGTCACGCCCCGCAGCGGCGCTCGTTCCGATAGCCCGAACGCCCTCGCCCCCGAGGGCGCCGGCACGCCGCCCTGATACCTGCCGCCCCCGTTCCCGCTCAAGGGTGCCACTTGCGTCCCCCAAGCTCGTCCCTGGATCCTTCGGCCGCCACCGCCGGGATCTCCGTCCCGAGAGGAGAGATTCTAAGGCAAAGACGCAAGGGCGCAAAAATACAGAGAAAATTTCTGGTTTGCGCCTCTGCGCCTTTGCGTCTCCTAGAGCACCGATCAGGTTGAACAGGACGGCGACGCCCACGTTGAGCCCGAATGCGACGCGGGCGATCGAGGTCAAGGTAGGGCTCGTGTCCGCTGTCTCGATCTTCTGAAAATGGCGAAGATCGAGCCCTCGGTCCCGCGCCGGGCAGCGGGTCTCGATCTCACCCGTCTCCTTCGTCATCCCCGAAGAGCACGCCCACCTGGAGCTCGATCGCGTCGAAGGGCTCCGCCCGGACCCGCTCGCCGCGCTCCGCGGCGAGGACCAGCAGGTAGCCGCCGTCGGTGAAGCGGTGGACGGTGAGCGTCTCGGCCAGCGGGTCGACGATCCAGTAATGGGGGACCTGGCAGCGATGATAGACCCGCAGCTTCTTGACGGTATCGTTCCTCGCATGGTTCGGCGAGAGGATCTCGCAGATCCAATCGGGCCGGACCCTGACCGGGGCCTCGTCGGGCAGCTCGGGGAGGTGCTCGCGGCGCCAGCCGCAGACGTCGGGGCGGTAGACCTGATCGGGGCCGAGCTCGACCTCGGCCGCCGAGGCGAACCACCAGCCGCCGGGGCCGTCCTTGCAGTTCACCGCGACGCGGCAGGGCGGGCAGACGACGGTGCGGGTCGAGCCGGTGGCGTGCTTCTGCTTCCAGGCTGCGACGGTGGCGTCGGGCTCGATTCAGATGAACGTCGTCGCGGTCGACCGGGTGGCGAACGACGCGATCCCCTACACGGTGACCCAGCGCATCATGGCCTACCCGGGCCAGTACGTGGACCCGGACGGCGGCGCGATGACGTTCTGCCCGGGGCCCAACCCGGACGGCGGCGCGGGCGGAGGCTGCGGGTTCAGGCTCGGGCGTGGAAACGGATTTTGTGATCGAAGCGAATAACATTCGTCGCTTTCAGCAGAATTTTGCAGCTGATGAAAATATTAAAATTCCCAACGTTTTTCCCCAGTACACGGGAAAGCGGGTTCTTGTTATGGAGGCCCTCGAGGGAATTCCTCTAAGCCATCGAAATGCACTGACACAAGAAGGGATTGATCCCGAAACAGTGTTGAGGCGGGGTCTTAAGGCTTATTTGAAGATGGTCTTTACGGATGGGCTATTTCATGGGGACCTTCATGCGGGAAACATGTTTGTCCTGCCAGACAATAAAATTGGTCTCATAGATTTTGGAATGGTCGGTCGATTGAATCGAAAGAGTCAGACTGCCATTGCCAACATGCTGGTTGCATTGGCCGAAGAAGATTATGATCGATTGGCTTATCTCTACCTCGATCTTGCTCCCTATTCTGAACGAGTTGACGTCGACGGATTTGCCCGTGAATTACGTGACCTCATTGCGCCCTATTTTGGGCTCACACTTCGGCATGTGAATGTTGGACGATTGCTCTTGGATTCAACGGCCGTGGCTGGGCGGCATGGCCTCGTACTTCCCAGTGAGCTAATACTCTTTTTTAAGTCTATTGTGACGATTGAAGGCATGGGTCGATTGATTGTCGGCGATTTTGATTTCATGGCTTATTCTCTTGAGTTTGCTTCAGATCTTGTGCGAAGTCGCTACGAAGGCGGGAAGCTGCTCAAAGAGGCCACCTATCTCAGTCGTGATGTGAATGCACTTATCGGAGTCTTGCCCCGACAACTGCGCCAGATTCTCAGACGAATGAACTCACCCGACTACCAAATGCACATCCGTATCAAAGACCTCGATGTCTTACATCGATCACTGGAGAAATCAGCTAATTTGACGTTTTTGGGGCTGGTGATTGCCGGGCTCATCGTCAGTAGTGCTTTGTTCGCTCATTTTGATTCAGGAATTTGGCTCTTAGGACTGCCACTGATGACAGCGCTCATGTTGATTGCGGCAGCGTTTTTGGGCCTCATTGCTTTTTATAATTACATTAAAAGAAATTGAACTAGCGGTTCAGCTTATGGTCTGCCATGAGCTCAGACCTTAAAATTTCGATATCGATTGTCTTAGGGTTGTTTCCAGTCGTCTCAAATCGTATGCCCAAATGACTTGAAATTGATAAGTCGAGCTGGTTTTGAATGTCCTCTTGAAGAATGTGATAGGCCTCGAGAGGATTCATTTTTTGATCACGTATCCTCTTTAGGAATTCTTGGGCAAAGGGATCACCGTCGAGGCTTTGAATAATTTCAGTCAGCAAGGGTTGGCTCTTAACAAACCCACCCATGCTGCGGCCTTGTAGCAGCTCATTAAGCGCCACTAATTTGAGATTATGATAATGGGTTAAGCGCACTAATTCGGCCTTTTCTGCGTCACTAAGGGCCGGGGTGACTCGAGTAATGACCGCCCCTGGTTTTGGCTGGACGCCCTCTTGAAAAAGTTCTCTTAAGTGTTGAAAAGGAAATTCGCCACGCTCAGCTCTCTTCACGTCTTCTAATAGAATTTCCTGAGTGAGCGGAGTCGAAAGCAATTGAGTGGTATACTCTTCCCACAAAATCTTAAGTTTTACCGCAGCGACTCTCGCTGAATCCACATCCAGGGTACCATTCTCCTTTGCTATTAACAGGGGCTCAAATCTCAAGTCGGTTTCTATAAGGCGATCCAGTTGAATCAGAGATTGTTCTTGGCGGTGGTCTAGGTACATGCTCAAGCCGACAAAGGACGGAACGGTAACCATAAGCGTACTTGCGAACAACGTCGGTACAAGATCTTTTCTTAATACCTTTTGCATCAGTTTTCTGACGGGAGTGACAAAGGCCATTTGGTGTAGGCCTTTAAAAGGAGTAAAGCGAAATCCATCTTTGCCAAAAAGGTATTTGCCCATGGCCTCTTTGAGGGGAGCCAATTCAATGAGTCGAAAGAATCCATTCTCTTCACTACGATCTGGATTGGGGGAGAGGTAGCCCTGATTCCACTTTGAATATGTGACTTCCTCGGGATTGGGATCGCGAAGTACAATTCTGCGCCCCTTGGTATCGATGATTTCAGTCCCGAGAGCTTTCGCCTTGGTACATACAGACTTGAGGCCGCAGATGAGTTTTTGGCAGGATTCAACGACCCCCGCATTGGCAGTGGGGGGCGAAGTCACGATGAGCGCCGTCATTAGAAGAGCCAAAACTGGCATCTGACGTACGCTCATCATCTTAAACCTTCTCTTTCCTTATCGAATCGAGGGAAAGTTGGTCAGGTCGATGTTTTCAATCATCGCTGAACCAATTTCCTGGGCATTATTGAGAGTGGTCTCGATTTCTTTGCGAGCCTTCTCTAGTTCATCTCGATTTTGATCATAGGCCTTAGCTGCAATTTCCAATACAGGGAAAGTTCCTGGATCAGCCTTTTCAATAAAGACCACATAAGCACGTGTGCCAAGGTCAGTGACCGCGATGAGACCAGCGGCTGTCGCAACGAGACGAAGTCCACTCTTCGCAGCACGAGTAATGATGTTTCCTTTGAGATCACCAAGAGTCATTCGAGCTTTTGCAAGATCGTCTCGAACCTTAGTGATTTCTTGACTGATTACTGAAACAGTTTGCTCGTAGGAGGCGGCTATTTTAACTGACTTTAAAGAGGCCAGAGCCTTTTCTCGTCCACGGATTTCTCCGGAAATCTGGGACACGTTATGCTCCAAAGTCCGCCGCTCTAAACCGTCCGGACGCAAACTGCCATTAGCGGTTGAAAGAAATTGCTCTAATGTGCGTCGATTATTATTAAGGCGAGTAATCTCACCCTCAATCTCTTCCATGATCTTAGCCTTTGCAAAGTCATCATTAAGGGCCAACTGTCCCGTAGTTACACGGTCGAGTATGACACGGACTTCTCTTTCCTTAACCTCGAGTGCCTTTACTTCTTGTTGTAGCCGAGCCATTTCTTGGAACCTCGGTCGAAGTGCCATATATGCCTTTACCGAAGCGCCCAATACAGCTGTATCAGTTAAAGCAAGAACGCTCTGAGTGATATAGACATAGTTTTTTTCGTTTCGGGTGTACTGCTTAACTGTATCCGTAGCGCTACCGGCATAAGTTAAGGCTGGGGTGGCTAATGTTAGAGCCACGGTGCTTAGAATAAGAGTTTGAGAACCACGTCGCATGAAATCCTCCTCAAAAATTGCAAAGTAGAGACGTTCCCTTTGAGCAATTTTGATGCCGCCGGAGCATCAGGTTCTGGGGATAAAGAGAGAGACTTTCATTCTTGA
>JAPKGD010000166.1 GCA_026648125.1 Bdellovibrionales bacterium
CCGAACTCAGCTGGGATTTCCGTTGGTGGTCAAGCCCTCCCGAGAAGGCTCTACCGTCGGCATTTCAATTGTGAAATCCGAGAGTGAGTGGCTTAAGGCTTTGCAGTTGGCCGCCCAGTACGACCAGGAGATTCTCATTGAGGAATTTATTGAGGGCTCCGAGATAACTGTTGCTGTGCTCGATGACCGGGCTCTCACTCCCATCGAGATCGTTCCTAAAAAGGGCTTCTACGACTACTCGAATAAATATACGGCGGGAAACACAGACTACATTTTGCCTCCTCGCTTGTCTCAAGAAGTGGTCAATAAGTGCCAGGAGTTAGCTCTGAGGGCACATCAGGCCTTGCAGTGCCGCTTATATAGTCGAGTGGACTTTCGAGTGACCAAAGAGGGTGTTCCTTACATTTTGGAGATCAATACATTGCCGGGGTGCACTCCGACCTCACTATTGCCAAAAGCGGCCGCTCACGACGGGATTGCCTTTACTGAGATCATTCGCACCTTGGTCGAAAAGGCCGGATTGGATTATGAAGGCGTACGTTAGACTTATCATCGTCATGGCTGTGACTTCTTTGATTTCTCTCGGAGTATATATTGGGGGAGAGGCGAGTTGGGGAAAGCTTTCGCGAATTGACATTGAGCTCGACCCTGAATCGGACCAAGTGCAGGTTTTTTCAAGAATCCAGGACAAGTTAAATTCTCCGCTTAAGAAATACGAGGGTCAGTGGGTTTGGCGAGTTTCTCTGAAGGATGTTCTGGCGCAAGTGGAAGATGATCGGCGAGTTAAATCGGCAAGCGTGACCCGCCTGCTTCCAAATCGCCTCAAGATTTCCATTGTTCCTCATCAGCCGATTCTTGCTTGGGTCGATGAGATTGGAAAGCTCTACCCTATTGCCGCAGATGCGAGCCTCTTGCCCGCCGTTTCTCTTAAAGACAGTCGCGATGTTCCGCTCTTACGGGGCAGGGATTTTTATAATGATGAGGCCTTGAGAGAACGAGCGATTGAATTGCTAAAGTCTCTTCCTGAGGACGGTGCTTTGTCTCCTTCACGTATTTCTGAAATCACCCACTCTCCACAAATTGGCTTTAATTTGCTACTCACTCAGGGCGGGATCGAGGTGAGGATGGGGGAAGACGACTTTGCTCGGAAAGCAAAGCGGGTCGAACAAGTTCTTAACTACCTCCTAGACCAACAGCTAAAGGGTCGCGTCATCGATGCGCGCTTCGCCAAAAAAGTTGTTGTCAGACTGCGTAATGCTCCTTAGCCTTTAGATATGGACAGTGGTTGAGTCGAGGTCCTGCTTCAGGACTTTGGCCCAGCCATAACAAGGATGTTGTCTGTTCGAAAAAATGTCTTTCAGGGATGGAATTTAGAAACCACCATGGCAGACATGAATTCACAGCAACAGCTTTGAGACTCAACTTTGGGGTAGCACATGTCGAAGGCCAACAAGAAGCCGCACCTGATTGCCGGCCTTGATGTCGGTACGACGAAAGTCACGTGTTCAATTGGATACATAACTGCCGATGGCGTTGATGTCGTTGGTATTGGAACTGCACCGAATCCGGGCATGAAGCAGGGGATGGTGGTCAACATCGAGGCGACTTCGGAGGCCATTCGCAAGGCCAAAGAAGAAGCGGAATTGATGGCCGGCCAACGAGTTCATGACGTGTGGCTCGGAGTCGGTGGATTTCACATTCAGTCCTTTGATTCGGCCGGAATGGTGGCGATCCGTAATAAGGAAGTATCAACTGAAGATATTGAGCGAGTGATTGAAGCGGCAAAAGCAGTCGCAATTCCGAATGATCGGCAGGTCCTCCATGTGCTGCCAAAAGATTTTAAAATCGACGGGCAAGAAGGAATCTTTGACCCGATTGGCATGAATGGAGTTCGCCTGGAGGCCTCGGTACATATTATTACCGGTAGCAACACCGCCATTTTGAATGCCATCAAATGCACCCAGCGCGCAGGCCTCCATGTGGCCGGACTCGTCCTTCAGCAGTTTGCTTCGGCGTTAGCCGTACTCAGTGGGGACGAAAGAAATTTGGGCGTCTGTGTTGTCGATATGGGTGGCGGAACTTGCGACATGATTACTTACGCTCAAGGCAGTGTGGTACACACGTCGGTTGTTCCGGTGGGCGGGCAGAATTTCACCCATGATGTAGCCATGGGACTAAAGACCACACAAGTCAACGCAGAGAACCTTAAAAAGAAGTACGGAGCTGCGTTGCCCGATTTGGTCGATCTCGATGAGGCGATTGAAGTGGAAAGTGTGGGCGGACGCAAAGCTCGCACGCTGCAACGACGCGATCTTTGTGAAATATTAGAGGCTCGCTCGGAAGAAACATTAGGTCTCCTCGCGCAAGAGTTAAAGGACAAGGGTTTTATCGGAAAATTGGGTTCGGGAGTTGTATTAACCGGTGGCGCAAGCCTTCTTCCGGGTCTTGTTGAAATGGGTGACTTTGTTTTGGATGTTCCCGTGCGCCGAGGTCAGCCCGAGAAGGTGGGCGGATTGACCGACATCGTTCGCAATGGCAGTTACGCAACAGCAATTGGATTGCTTCTATATGGTCGAGAGATGGAAAAGGACAAAGTTTTGCCTGTCGATGTGAAGGCAAGCGCTGAGGGCTTTGTTCATAAGTTGGGTGGTTGGAGTCGGCGCCTTAGAGATTTGTTGAATTAAAGGATTAATTCGGGGAGGGGTTATGTTCGAGCTTGAGGAAAATGCCAATTTCGGCGCCAACATAAAAGTTGTTGGTGTTGGAGGTGGCGGAAGTAACGCGGTTCAGACCATGATTGAAAATGGTTTGGAAGGCGTTCAGTTCATCGTGGCAAATACAGATCGTCAGGCTTTAATTGCTAATAAAGCAGACGGAAAAATTCAGCTTGGTCGAGAGTTGACCAAGGGACTTGGCGCTGGTGCCAATCCAGAAATTGGACGTCGCGCAGCCATCGAGTCTTATAACGACATCGTGGCCCAGCTTGAAGGCGCCGACATGGTGTTTGTCACGGCTGGAATGGGCGGTGGAACTGGAACTGGGGGCGCTCCCATCGTAGCCAAGATCGCCAAAGAACTTGGCGCTCTCACTATCGGTGTGGTGACAAAGCCTTTTATCTTTGAAGGCAAAAAGCGCAAACGCCATGCTGATCAGGGACTGCAGGAACTCAAAGAAAACGTTGATACTCTCATCGTGATTCCAAATCAGAAGCTGTTGGCTGTTTCAACAGAGAGCACACCTCTCCTTGAGACATTCAAAAAGGCGGATGGCGTTTTATTCCACGCGGTGAAGGGAATTTCAGATCTCATCAATATTCGCGGTCTGATCAATCTCGACTTCGCAGATATCCGAACGGTCATGGCCGCAAAGGGTATGGCAATCATGGGTTCTGGCTTGGCTTCTGGCCCCAATCGGGCGGTGGAAGCGGCAACCATGGCGATCTCTTCTCCTTTGCTCGAGAATGTGTCGATCGATGGGGCAACTGGTATTATTATCAATGTTACCGGTGGTTCAAACCTCACGCTCTGGGAAGTCAACGAGGCTTCAACCCTTATTCAAGAAGCTGCCCACGAAGATGCTGAAATCATCTTTGGTGCAGTGATTGATGAGGCCATGGGTGAAAATGTGAGCGTCACAGTGATTGCAACAGGTTTTGGTAGCGAGAACCAAAAGTTCATGAGCGACCAGATGACAAAATTGCAAGCGCTGGCGGATGTTCAAGCAGGTTTTGAATCTCGACGGCAAGCCCTCGAAGTGCAGACGCATTCGGGCGGACATGTCCACGGATTTGCCGCAAGTGGAGTCGTTCACCATGAAAAGCCAGTGACCCAGAAGGAAGAGGCGGTCGAAAAGCTATCACCGATTTTGCAGGAGCCCGTAAGCGTTCCTCAGGAGACGGCAAAAGAGAGATCCATGTTGCCACGGGATGTGCTTTTGGCGAAGGCCCGAGCTTACCGTGAGACCCAGTCGAAGCCAGAAGCTGCTTCAGCACAGCCAGAGCAGTTGTCGATGAATATGGATGAAGCTATGGATCCTCTCGCTTTGGCTCGAAAGATGGCTCAGGAAGTCAGTAAGTCGCCCTTTGAGAGCGAAAACTTAGATGTGCCTTCCTATTTGCGTCGTAAGCGTTCAGTTGACCAAGAGAGTCCTGAGTCGCAAAGTTAGGAATGCTTTCGGCTCTATTTGTTTCTGACCTACATATTAAAAGCCTGAGTGATTCACGCGCTCAGGCTTTTTTGCATTGGTTGAAGTCCCTTGGCCCTGATTCAGTCAGTCATTTATTCTTGGTCGGGGATATTTTTGATCTTTGGGTTGGTAATCACCGCTGCTTTTCGGATAGGTATGCCCCTCTTGTCACCGAGATTCGTCGCTTGAAATTGGCCGGAGTGGAAATTCACTATTTTGAAGGCAATCACGATCTTCATCTCAAAAGTTTTTGGCAAGAACAGATAGGTATTGTGGTTCACACAGGACCTGACCTCTTTCAGCTCGGCCCTTGGAAGGTGAGAGTCGAGCATGGCGACGAAGCGGACCCTGAAGACAAAGGGTATCTTTTTTTGAGATGGTTTTTGCGGACGCCACCGCTTCATTGGTTAGCCGAAAATCTTCCGGACAGATGGCTCCTCAGCATTGGCATTCAGGCCAGTGACACCAGTCGCGCCTACACGAGCGAAATTAAAGTCGCACATGAATCAAAGATTCGCGAGAAACTCCATCACCACGCCGAATCCATCGCTCAAACGGTCGAATTTGATTTTCTGATTAATGGGCATGTTCATGTCCACGACGAGTACGGATTTAAAGTTGGGGGGCGAGAAGTTCGCGCCTACAACCTGGGATCTTGGTTGACCCCGCCATTTCGCATCCTTCGGCTTGACTCTAAGGGGGCAAGCTGGCTGACAGCCGCCGCGCCTTATATCCTAAGTAGCTGATATCACATGGTTTTTGTTCGGATGTCCGGACTCTGTTATAAACTTTTCTGTTGCGCCACGTCATATAATGCGATATGTCAATTGCCCTGGTCTTCTAAATTGTTCTCTCAGACTGAGGTTAGCGTTTATGGCAAAAGTGTTCTCGGGTCTTTTGGCAGTTCTTTTGGCGGTCACGGCCGATGCTCAATCCCCCATACTCAACTTTTTAAAGACGGATCAGGGACTCTCACTTTTAGCTCAGGAATTCAAACTGAACCAAGTGATGCGAGCGGATTTGGAATCCGATCAAGTTGCGGAGGCGAGTGCAAAATATCGCATCCGTCGTGTTCGCATCAAGCATTCCAACGTGGGTCCTGTGCGTATGACTTTGCGAGAGCCGGTAAATCAAAAAGCACCTCTGCCTCTCGTCTTTGTGATTGCAGGCCTTGAGTCAAA
>JAPKGD010000167.1 GCA_026648125.1 Bdellovibrionales bacterium
ATCATGCTTCCGTCCTGACCAGGACTAAAAACACTTTCTAACCGATAAGTCAGATCCGGAAAGATTTGTGTTACTACGAGACCAACCAATGCAATGAAACCCACCGCTGGCCAAAACAATTTTCTTCGTTGCAAAAAGACCATGAGTATTAAAACGACGGGATAGCCAATCCACATTGCCCGAGACATACTTACGAGCACGCCCATGGAGCCTAAAACCACCACGAGCCAATTCCAAATCTTGAATTTTTCTGCAGCAAAGGTCCGACTCAAACACACCACAGATCCCATCGCCACCAACACAGCAAAGGTCAAAGACATGGTCTGCGTTCCCGTAGCTTTCCAAAAGGATCCAACCGGCCTTAATGGATTTTCAGAGTGGCCCATGATGTCGATTCCAGTAAAAAACTGAAAAACCGAATATGCCCCAATAAAGGCAATTGCAATCTGAAGAACAACCGCGCCTTTGGCGTCCCATTTTTGCCCAAGGCTTTTAAATGTTAGATAAAGACCCAACAGCAATGGCACCCATCGCATAAACCCGGCTTGATCGACTAAGTTAGAGCTATAAGGCGAGATAATTAAACTGAGTAAGGTCAGTGCCAAAAGAGTAATTAAACTGATAATTTCTGGCTGAAGACTTCGCCAATCGAACCCCACGTCTTTGAGCTTTCCACTAAACAAAAGCCCCAAAGTCATCAGAACCAAAAGCCACGATGAAATCTCAACCGCAGCAATAGAGAGCTGAAGACCAAGGAGGTATAAAGTAGCTACAACAAGTATGGGCTTATTCCATTCCTCAGACTTCACCGATGCCCTCCAAACACCCGAGATAATGTGGCAACGATAAAACTTAGGTCGGCTCCCATGGATCTTGAGTTCTGATAGTCGAGATTAATCCGAATCTTATCCGGCATAATCACTTCCACATAATGCCTCTCAGGATCCTCCTGAACTCCTAACAACTCACTCTCATTGTAATATTTAAGTGAGGCCGGATCGGTAATTCCCGGAACCAAATCTAAAACGCGACGCTGATCTGGAGTATATTGATTCACATAACGTTCAACTTCGGGGCGCGGGCCCACAAAAGTCATTTCGCCACGAAGAACGTTCAGTAGCTGAGGAAATTCGTCAAATTTGGTTTTGCGAAGCCAATAGCCGACCCGTGTGATGCGAGGGTCTTGGCCGACTGTAATTTGGAGGCCCTTGGCTCCAGAATTAACTCGCATCGTACGAAGTTTAAACATGGGAAACTTCTTTCCCCCGCGGCCCACCCGCTCTTGAATAAAAAGAATCGGACGCCCGTCTTCGAGCCAAATCAAAAGTGAAAATAAAAATAAAAACGGGAACAAAATCAAAAGCCCTAGGAGCGCCAAAACAATATCAACGGCTCTGCGCCCAAACGTCATCGCTTAAATTTCTCACCGACCTCGTTAACCGCAGCAATGACATCGTCAATATCCTGATCACGGTGTCGAGGGCTCAAAGGCAAACTCAAGATTCTTTGAAATGCCCCAAAGGCATGAGGAAAATCCACCGGCTTAAAGCCATATTTATTCTGATAGTAGCTATGCATGTGGATGGGCACGTAGTGAACCGAGCAACCAATGTTTCTTTCGGCGAGCTCGACAATGAACTGGTCGCGGTCGATAGAGAGCTTCTCGAGGTTTAATTGAACAACGTAAAGATGATAAGAAGTTTGAAACCCCTCAAGCACCGTTAAAGGCTTCAAAGTCATGGACTCTTTAAACGCTTTGTCATAGCGAGCTGCAATTTCACAGCGTCGCCGATAAAAGCCATCGAGTTTGCCCAATTGGACAATACCTATGCTCGCGAGAATGTCCGACATATTGTATTTAAAGCCCGGCGCGGGAACGTCGTATCGCCAACTGCCGCCCTTTTCAAAACGTTTCCAGGCATTTCGGCTCATCCCGTGCAATGCGAGAACCCTTGCTTTTTCTAACAGCTCTTTGGGCCCCGTGAGCATTCCACCTTCTCCGGTGGTCATGTTCTTATTGGCGTAAAAGCTGAAACAGGTGAGGTTTTTTGTCGCCCCAACCGATAGATCGCCAATTTTGGAGGGCATACAATGAGCCGCATCTTCAATCACAACTAAATTGTGTTTCGCGGCCATGGCATTGATTCTATCCATGTCACAGGGATGACCGGCGTAATGGACCGGAATGATAGCTTTAGTTCTTTTTGTAATTCGCTTTTCAATTTGCAGGGGATCAATCAAAAGCGTGTCGGGATTCACGTCCGCCAATACAGTGGTCGCACCCACATGTTCGATCACATTTGCTGTCGCGCAAAAGGTCATTGCCGTTGTGATCACTTCATCGCCCGGGCCAATGTTGTGAGCTAAGAGCGCCACATGAAGAGCCGCCGTACAGGAATTCAACGCCAAGGCCCCCTCCGCCCCCACCGCTTGAGCAAAGAGACTTTCAAATTCTGCAGTTTTGGGCCCCGAAGAGAGCCAATCCGTCTTAAGCACGTTGGTAACGGCCAAAATTTCTTCTTCACCAAGGCTGGGTGGTGCAAATGCCAAGAATTCTTTTCGCATATGTGATTGGTTTAGCAGAGGAGAGATGATGCGACCAACACTAAAAGTCTCTCTCCCTGTGGGTGCAAATGCGCCCCTTGCGACAGGTCTTCTAGCTCTCAGCCTTCTGCAAAAGACGCGATGTGTTAGGTGATTTGTGAGGACCATTGCCCCAATCGTATGGGACCGCTAAACCTTTGAATCTATGGAATACTGGAAGCACGAAACAGCCATTGTCGACGAGGGCGCCATCATCGGCGCAGGGACTAAAATCTGGCATTGGAGCCACGTTTGTGGACGCAATGTAAAGATCGGTAAAGGCTGCTCCTTTGGGCAAAATGTCTATGTGGGTAACGATGTGAGCATCGGGGACAATTGCCGGGTGCAAAACAATGTTTCAGTCTACGATCGGGTGATCCTTGAAAACGATGTGTTTTGCGGTCCCAGCATGGTGTTTACCAATGTGATTAACCCAAGAGCCCACATCCCGCGCAAAGACGAATATAAAACCACCCTCGTACGCCGAGGGGCGACCATTGGTGCTAATGCCACGATCGTTTGCGGTGTTGAAATCGGCGAATACGCCTTTATCGCCGCCGGCGCCGTAATCACCAAGAACGTCCCTGCCTATGCGCTCATGGCCGGGGTCCCGGCGAAACGCCTTGGTTGGGTGTGCCAGTGCGGGGTTTCTCTTGAGAGGGAACCGCCGCTCAAATGCAAATCTTGTGATTCATATTACGGCTTAGACGAAAACGGCCGCATGATCAGATCTAATCGTTAGAACTCTCCTTTCCTATTTTGCTATTTTTTCTGTCAATTATCGATTTTTAAAAAAAGTACTTAGCGTTTGTTCGAAAAGGTCAAAATGTTCGCTGGTTAGACCCGAGTGTACTCCGACAAATAGGGCTCGATCCCTAATGTTTCTCGCCACAGGGAGAGCCCCCACCACACGATGATTTTGGCTGGCAAAACCTGGTTGATCTGGCAAGCAACCTCCCATGTTCGGTCTTGTTTCGATTCCGTTTGCCTCAAAATGCTGACAAATCTCATTCCTCGAAAAATCAGCCTCAGAATTTAAAATTATTGGGAAGCCGTAATACGCCGAAAAACTTCCCTCTTCCACCTCTAGGGTGGACAAAAATTTGCCATACCGGCCAACCAATTCTCTTAACTTAGCTGCATTGGCCCGTCTAATTTTATTTAATGACTCAAGCTTTTTCAGCTGCACTCGTCCCATCGCTGCGACAAAATCGGTCATTCTAATATTGAACCCCAGGCGCTCAAATATGTATCGAGTATCGTAATCCCCTAGCCCTTCTATCTTTTTATATCGACTGCTTGCACCTATCATCCGCCCAAATTCACGTAACGATCTCAATAGATTCTCATGATCCTTTTTTTGGGCAAAAACCATTCCCCCTTCGCCAGTCGTAATATTATGTGCAACGAAAAAGCTCAGGGTGCTAAAGTCCCCAATACTCCCGACACGTCTGCCGCGGTAGACGGCTCCATGTGCTTCGCAACAATCCTCTAAAACTAACAGATTGAAAGACTTAGCAATTTTTAGAAGTTCATCCATTTGAGCAGGGAACCCAAGGTTATGAACAACCATTATTACCTTCGACTTTGGAGAAATTGCCTTTTCAACTTCAGCCGGATCCATGTTCCAGGAAGAAGATTCAGAGTCGACATATACTGGCACTAAACCCAATTGATACAGTGGGGAACTAACCGTCGCAAAAGTCGCGGCAGGAACAATAACTTCCTCCCCGCGCTTAATAAGACCGGCTTGCACCATAGCTGATAACACCAATAGATTTGCAGAGGAACCGGAGTTTACTGCAATTCCACAACCATTATCTAATCCAAGATAAGAAGAATATTCGCGCTCAAACCTCTGGACCCTTTCACCCTGAGAAAGCCTTAGATCTAACAGACTATCCAATGCACCATACAATTCATTCTCATCGTAGACTGGAAACCCAACCCCCATATGTAGTGGCGCCGAATTGCGCTCTAGATTTCTTCGTCGAGCAAACTCCATTCGAATCATTTCCTTCATTTTTTCTTCAAAGGCTTCCACGGGCAGCTCCTTCTTCTTTAAAAATCATTTTCAAACCATCTTCAAAATTTCTGCTGGGCGACCATCCAAAAAGCTTTTTTGCCAGATCTCCCTCAAATCTAAACTCTTTCAATTCAGCGCCTGCCGGCCTGCTCATACCATGATCCGTTTCAATACTGACTTCTCGCTTAAACATTTGCCATGCGATCTTTGCAAAAGTAGATGCAATGTCCCCCAGAGCCATACTCTCTCCTTTAAGGTGCAGAATTTGTGGCGCAATATCAATTTGCTCAACTAGCATAAGCAATGCAGACGTCAAATCGTCGATATGCAAATAGTTTCTTTTGAGGTTTAAGTTACCCACCTTAATAAGATTCATTCCCAACCAAAATTTTTTGAACATCGACGGAATAAATTGATTCGACTTCTGAAACGAACCATAGAGGTTAACAGTGCGAACTAAAATCGACCTAGCCCCTTCTGTCCTGTCGAAATATAAAAGTAGGTCCTCAGATAGAGCCTTGCTGAGCCCATAAGGGTCTAATGGCAGGGGCTCAGTTTCTTCATCAACTGCGCCTACTCTTCCGCCAAATACGCGATCAGATGATAGAAATATTGGCCGCGCAGTTGGCCAGTAACGCCGCATTAATGCGATTGAGCCGCTTGTTGCAGATAGGTTATCCAATACAAATTCCTCTGGCCGACCTAAAGCATCCCCCACATTCACGTTTGCAGCCAAATGGAAGTAGGCCCGGGCTT
>JAPKGD010000168.1 GCA_026648125.1 Bdellovibrionales bacterium
ACAAATACCAATCTACAAATTGCGCGAGTTTTTGCTCAAAGTCAGGTGTGGTCTCATCCAATATGCCCGCACGGTCAAAGAATTCGCGACGTGCCTCGGCGACCTCATCAGCAAATTGATCTGACGAGTAGTAGTTCATAAGTTTTTCGACCACAGCTTCGTAATTCATGCGATTTGACTTATAAAATAATCAAACAAAACCTGAGCGTCGTGCGGTCCCGGACGACTTTCCGGGTGAAACTGCACACTCAAGCATTTTTGACCCTTAGCCATAATTCCCGAAACAGTACCATCATTCAAGTTTCTATGAGTCACAACAATCCCTGCGGGCATTGAATTTGAATCCACAGCATAGCCATGGTTTTGACTCGTCACGTAAATTCGACCCAGCAGCTCATCTTTAACAGGATGGTTCCCTCCACGATGCCCAAACTTTAAGCGATATGTCTTAGCACCAAGGGCCAGGGACAAAATTTGATGTCCCATACAGATACCGAAAATAAATCGCCATCCCAAAAGAGCTCTAACCGTTTCTGTAGCTTGCTTGACGTCCGAGGGATCTCCCGGCCCATTTGAGAGCAAAATCCCGTCAGGCTTCCATGAGCGAATTTCCTCAGACGAAGTACGAGCAGGAAAAATCGCCAGCTCTCGACATCTCAATTTCAACTCTCTCAAGGTGTTTTCTTTACAGCCAAAGTCCAAAACAGCAACTCTCGGCCCCTTCGGGTTTTGACCCTCAAAAAACTCTTGGGAAGTCCGACTCACCCTAAAAACCCAATCCGAATCTTCGGCCTTACTTTCACTAATAAGGGATTTTGCTTTGCTCAAGGCCTCATCTTTTGAACTCGCAGTAACTATGGCCCCCCAAGGGGTTCCCTGGGATCTCAGCCGCAACACCAATTTGCGTGTATCAATTTCTGTCAGCATCGGAACTTGAGCTTTGGCCAGAGCCTCACACCAAGAATGTTCCCTCAAGGAATTCTGAGCCTCTAAGCAAACAAAACCTTCTATCCAAATTTTCCTAGATTCCCAAACTTCGGAATAAGCACCGTAATTTCCCTGCATCGGCGCTGTCATAACCAAGATCTGTTTGAAATAAGACGGATCGGTGGCCATTTCTTCATATCCAGAATGGCCCGTATTGAAGACGACTTCTCCGGCTCGTTCACGACCCCCAAAAAGACGGCCCGAAAAAATCTCACCGGTCTCTAGCACCAAAAAGCCAGAGTCCTCAATCACGTGTTTACCTCAACTCCAAAAATGAGAGATATTAACGCTGCACGAACATATACCCCATTTGTCACTTGATCTAAGACCTTGCACTTTGAATCTGCGAGAACGTGATCTGAAAATTCAACTCCCCGAATCACCGGCCCCGGATGTAACGAAATTCCGTCGGGTGGAAGCATATTGAGCTGATCCGTTCCGATACGATATTTCTCTCTGTATTCAGCAATGGTGAGACCGATTCCCTGATAGGGACCGTGCCGTTCTTTCTGAATTCGAAGCCCCATGACCACCGTGGACCATTTTAGGCCCTCAGAAAGGTCAGAGAAATGCTTGGCCGACTGCCAACGCGGATCAATCGGGACAAATTCCCGTGGCGCACAGTAGGCCACTTCTGCCCCAAGCTTAGACAATAAAATAAGATTTGAGTTGGCAACTCGACTATGAAGAACGTCACCTACTATAAGGACTCTTTCGCCCCTAATCTTTCCTCGGTTCTCCAGAATTGTATAAGCGTCCAGAAGTGCCTGGGTGGGATGCTCCGAAGCGCCAATTCCTCCATTGATCACTGGAAAGGGTAGGTCTCCAACCACCTTGTCTGCAGAGGTATCCGTTCCATATCGAACAACCATGCAATCGGGTTGCATTGCAGCCACATTCCGCAGCGTATCTTCGAAAGTCTCTCCCTTGGAGATACTTGAGACAGTGATGTTATCAAGGCTCACAGTGCGATAATTCAAACGGTTTGCTGCCATCTGAAAACTCATCCGCGTCCGCGTACTGGGTTCTGAAAACACCATCGCGACGACGCGTTCCTGGCCCAATAAGCTTGGCATCAAATGATGAATTCGCCCCTTGGCTTTAAACTCTTGTTTAAAAAGTTTGGTGCGCGAAAAAAGATCGTCGAGGTCTTTATCTGTGAGAGCTTCGGAAGTTAAAAACGATTTTCCTAGGAATGACATTTGCGTGGGACTGTAGCAACTCCCCTTTTTACAGTCAATTCACGGACGAAAAGGATCTTGACCACCGCACGAGATCCAGCAAATTTGACGCACTCCAATCGAGCGACACAAGAGTTCCTATGACTAGGGCCTCCAATGACTCAATGCGAATAGGCCCTTGTGTACGGGAGTCATCGCGGTCAATCCGCTTGTCATTTAAAACCCAAATCTGACCAGGCTCCAATATTAATGGGCCCCAGGACTCCTCCTCCCACGCGGGATCTACCTCAATGCCCCATTCCTTTTCCGAGCAGCTTTCAGACAACTCACTGAGTCGCCGCCCCTCCCCCAAACTCCGATATTTGCAGACTTCGCCATTAACGATGAGTCTTTGCTTTACCATTTCGACCCGGTCACCAGGAATTGCGACAACTCGTTTAAGGCAAAGTTGATTCGACTCCGGGCACGAGTAAGTCACCAATTCACCTCGGCGGGGGGTTCTTCCTTTCAACAGGTCAATTTCTCCAAAAAGGTTTAATCCAAATGGGGGCTTTAGGCCTAGAACGACATCGCCCTTTAGGTAGTTCGGATTGAGCGCATCGGATTTAACTATGTAGGAAGAAACCACCGTCCATCTCACCAGGAGTGCTAAAATAATAACTAGGATAAGGCTTTCTGCATGCTCCCTCAAAAGAGCAAGTGGTACTTCAACCCAAGATCGCTTCCACAACATGCCGGTTACTCGATGTTATGGAGAAAGCGCCGCCATCGGACGGTCAAGGGGTTGCATAAGAAGGTTAAGATCGGCGCAGTTTGGCCACAACTCAACCAAACAAAAGTCGCCCGACCTAGGACATTCTCCACAGGCAATTCACCCCACGCCCTTGAATCCTTTGAATTGTCTCGATTATCACCCATCATAAACAGTTTTCCCGGCTGCACCTTAATGGGTGCTAGGCTCCAACGAAATGCTTCTTTGATGAGCAGTGATCGGAATGTTTTGCCATTAATCTGGTCTTTGAAGAACTCGAGATTATCAAATGAGATTCCTGTATCATCTTCGCTGACTGCGTAAAAAGGCCTTTGTCGCTCAGCAAGATGTTGGTCACCCAAGGGTTCATGAGCAACGGGCTCGCCATTGATCAAGAGCCTACCGTCTTCTGTAAATTCAACGGTATCTCCCGGTACACCAACAACTCGCTTGATCATGAATTTCCCGTCTTCTTCGACAGACCTGAAAACTATGATTTCCCCTCTTTGTGGTTCTCCAAATTTGATCATCCACTTTTGGGTAAAAGGAAAACGAATTCCATAAGCCAGCTTGTTAACTAAAATGTGATCATTGATTAAGAGGGTTGGAATCATACTCCCCGAGGGGATGACGTAGGGTTCAAAAAGTAGCCATCGCACAGCCAAAACGGCCAGTATTGCCATGGTAAAAGATGCTGAGCTCTGCAAAAATCCCGCTTTTTGTGACGAGGACTCTATCTTTTGCGCCACGGCCTACACTCCTATAAGTCAATTGATTGCGTGGAAGATTCGGCTCCATCTGATATGAAATGGATGACACAAGAACTCTGCCACGGGAAGCTTTTTCTCGCAACTCAGCCACACTCGGCTGGCCCTGCCCACGAGAAGATTTCGGGGGACGAAACGCTTATCATCTCCCCCTGTTAACGCCTGCGGATTACGCACTGTGACTGCTTCCTGTAAACTGCCCTCTACCACTACGATTGCCTCACCAGCCACATTACCTAAAGATCCCGGCTCGACCGCACGAACTTCAACCTCCACGGGATTTGCTTCGAGAGTGATGTCACTCAAAGTACGGTAACGTTGCGCCCAGGTTCCAGGCTGATCCGTTCGCACTTGGGTTCCCGCAGGAATAACAATCGGCGGACCTTCTTTGGATCGCTGAAATATCACTTTACCCGTGGCCCTCTCGGCCCCAGGAGCCCAACCCCGGCTGTCTTCAGAGTTGTCACGATTGTCTCCAATTACAAAGAACTGCTCTGGCGGCACTGTATAGGGTCCAAAGCCAGGTTCTGAGCGAGAGCCATTTCGGACAAGGACGCTGTATTCGTGGTTATCGATCGATTCTTCCCAATGAGTATAATTCTGCCGCCCACCTTGCCCAGCCTCACCCGGAAAATCAGAATCGTTCACCCACTGCCAGTCCCCTGATAGAGCGTCAGGAACCTTTCTGGTGACAAGCTGATCATTCACATAAAGATTGCCGTTCTCGTAAAAAATTCGATCCCCTGGCAAACCCACCACGCGTTTAACAAAAAAAAGTTTGAGATCCTGCGGGTGTTTAAAAACCACTACATCACCCCGCTTTGGCTCACCCCACCGAACAAGCCACTTTTCTGTGAAAGGAACTCTCAAGCCGAAGCTCAATTTGTCGACAAAGATGTGATCGTTCACCAGTAAGGTCGGCAACATACTCGGGGAAGGAATGACATAAGCTTCAAAAATTGCCCACCGAACCGTCAAAGCCAGGACCACTGCTAACAAAAACGATCCTGGCCCGTCCGTCCAAAAACTGCGGCCCCGCACCCTTATTCCTCCACCTTTAGAACGGCTAAAAATGCCTCTTGTGGAACATCAACTCGCCCAATGGCCTTCATTCTCTTCTTTCCTTCCTTTTGCTTTTCCAGGAGCTTTCTCTTCCGCGAAATATCGCCACCATAACACTTTGCTGTTACGTCTTTCCGAAGGGCGCCTTGAGTTTCTCGAGCAACGATCTTGCTGCCTATAGCCGCCTGAATTGCAACTTGATATTGTTGTCTTGGTATAAGCTCCTTTAGCTTGGCTGTTAAAGCCCTTCCACGAGTTGTCGCCTTTGAACGGTGAACTATGACTGAAAGTGCATCAACGGCGTCTCCGTTGATCAAAATGTCCATCTTGACGAGATCAGATTCCTCGTAACCATCTAGTTCGTATTCCATCGAGGCATAGCCCTTACTAATGGACTTAAGCCGGTCATAAAAATCGAGAACCATCTCGTTCAGTGGCAGCCGGTATTGAATCATCACTCGTGTGTCCGTGACGTATTCCATCTTAATTTGAATTCCTCGGCGATCCTCACAGAGTTTGAGTAGACCGCCAATAAATTCTGTGGGCGTATGAAGTGTGAGGCGAACCATCGGCTCTTCAAATTTTTCAATCTTCGTAGGATCTGGCAAGTG
>JAPKGD010000169.1 GCA_026648125.1 Bdellovibrionales bacterium
GTACTTCTTTCCCCGTTTCAATAGATTCATAGATGGCCGAAATCAGCTCCAAAGACTTGCGCCCCTCAAGCCCATCAACCAACGCCGCTCGACCCTCACGAATCGACTCAACAACCTTGTTTAAATACTCGACATGGCCAAAGCCGTAAACGTCTGGTGGCATCACGCTGTACTTGGAGACAATTTCTTTATCTTCTGCAGTGGGTTCGTCAAAATTCCAAGTTTTCATTTCATTAACTGCAAAGCCGGCAATTTCTACTGAACCTTTTTCGCCCAATATTGAAATTGACCCCTCGAGATCCTTGGGGCGGGTGGCGGTGGTCGCTTCGATCACGCCCAAAGCGCCATTTTTAAATTTGAGAATTACAACTCCCGTATCTTCCGTTTCTATATTAACGAGTGCCGTTGAGGCTTTAGCAAACACGGATTCGACGTCTCCCATCATCCACTGCAACAAATCCACATGGTGACTGGCTTGATTCGCGAAGACGCCACCATCATAGGCCCATGTGCCTCGCCAAGAATCTTGATCATAATAAGCTTGCTTGCGGCACCAGCGAACCCGAACCGTTCCCATAACCAGCTTTCCAAAACGACCACCCTCGAGTGCCTCTCGCAGCTTTTTTACGGGTTGGTTGTAGCGGTTTTGCTTGACCACAAAGAGTCTCACGCCCGCACGATCTGCGGCGGCAACCATTCGGTCTGCGTCGCTCAACGTGAGTGCCATGGGCTTTTCAACCACAAGGTGCTTTCCATACTCTGCCATTTCCACAGCGTGTTGGGCATGGAGGCCACTCGGCGTGAGAATACTCACAACATCGATTTCATCGCCCATTTCTCGCACCATGGTGTGCATGTCGGAAAAGTAGGGAACATTATATTTTTTCCCAAGTGCTTCGGCGCGCTCGGGTCGAATATCGCAAACGGCAGTTAGTTTGGCCTGAGTAATCTTACCTTCACCCAAGGCCGAGGCATGCTTTGGTGCTATACGGCCGCAGCCGATCAGAGCAAATTTGAGCTGATTCATAATATAGTCTCCTTATGCAGGGGCTGCGTCGGCATGGTATAGCAAAGGGAAGCGCTCCGTCGCAAATGCTCAAATCCCGTAATATGGCCCAAATAATGCGACGCACTATCGGCAACTTTTGACTCAGGGAGCAGGAACGGGCGATGACCTAGGACTGAATGAAAAGAGTCATCCACCGATTTCGGCCTGGGGCCTTTAGTTTTAAGCACTTAGGGACTGATGCCCTGCTCATCGTGATCTCCCTTTACCTGAGCCTTTGGCTCAGGCTTGGTGAAGCACGCATCGACGAACACTTAGATGCCCTTAATCGCTTTGCTCTGATCTTTTTGGGGCTTCGGCTTTTAAGCCTATTAGGTTGGGGTGTTTATCAAAGCATGTGGCGCTACATTTCGATCCCTGATGCTTTGACCTTGGGCAAAGCGGTTTTGTTTTCGGTGCCTCTTTTGATTTCGGCCACTTATGTGCTGCCTGATTTTGGATTAATTCCTCGCTCCTTGTTTTTTATTGATGCCTTTGTGGTGATGGCCCTTTTGATGGGTGCTCGCCTTTTGCGTCGCCGAGTGTATGAAGGGCAAGCGGCCAAGAGTGCCAAGGCCACTCAAAAAATGGGTAAGGTCATCATTTATGGGGCTGGCACTAATGGGCGACACTTGGCCCAACGCTTTGCCTCGGACCCCGCACGTAACGTTGAGGTGCTTGGCTTTATTGATGATGACCCCAAAAAACGCGATCGACGTATTGGCGGTTTACAGGTCATTGGCAATGGCTCGGAATTAGAAGAACTTGTCTATCGCACCGGGGCCACTGATCTCATCGTGGCTATTACCAATCCACCAACCGACTTGCTTAGGCAGCTGGTGGTGCTCGGCCGCAAATATCGCGTCCGCCCACAGGTCATAAACAACCTCAATGCTCAAGCCATTAACCCAAAGCAAGCCCAGCTTTATCGACAAGTGGAGCTCAGCGATTTGCTTAATCGGGCTCCTGCGCAAATTGACCTCGATGCCGTTCGCGGAATGATTCGCGGTCGACGAGTCCTGGTCACCGGAGCAGGGGGATCGATTGGCTCTGAGCTCGCGCGACAGGTTTCTCGCTTTGAACCGGCAAGACTTCTTTTGCTTGATCACTCCGAGTTTAATCTCTACGAAATCGATCGCGAGCTTAGGCCTTCCACCGAAGCCGGGGGAACGGTTGTTCCGTTACTTCTCGATATCAAAGACAAAACGGCTTTGGCTCGCGTTTTTGAGGAATATCGCCCCGAGGTGATACTGCATGCAGCAGCCTACAAGCATGTCCACCTAGTTGAAGCCAACCCCTTTGCTGCAGTTTTAAATAATGTATTGGGCACAAAAAATTTATTAGAGCTCGCCGAGCAATTTCGCAGCGAACGGTTTTTGCTGATTTCGACGGATAAAGCCGTCAATCCGGGCGGTGTTATGGGCGCCACGAAGCGCGTTTGTGAGCTGCTCGTAACCAGATGGGGCTTTGCTCTGCAAAAGCCCTTTTCAAGTGTGCGCTTTGGCAACGTGTTGGGTTCAAGTGGCAGCTTGATTCCGCTTTTGCGGCAACAGATTCAAGACGGTGGACCCATTACTCTTACTCACCCCGACATGACCCGATATTTTATGCTGATCCCCGAAGCCGTCTCTTTGGTGCTCATGTCGTCGTATTTAAGTCAGCCCGGCGACATCAGCGTCCTCCGCATGGGTGAGCCCATACGCATTTTTGATTTAGCAAAAAGCCTTTTGGCCCTCATGGGCCGAAATGAAGAAGAAGTGCCGATTATGTTTACGGGTGTTCGCCCTGGCGAAAAAATGTTTGAAGAGCTCTATTTGACGGGAGACGAGTTAACTACGCCTCACGAAGATATTCTCACCGTACCCATGGGCGACCTTCGCAGTGGTTTGTCCCGGGATGAGGTGGTTGTCAAAGCTCAGCGACTGATTCAGTTGGCTGAATCAGGTGATCCCGCCTGCCTGAGCGACTTACGAGCCCTTGTGGCCAGTGACCAGACCGCACCGCGCGTGGAAGTTGGTCGAACACCTTCAAATTAAAGTTTATGGGCTTTTGATTTCTGCCAGCGCACGGCGGTCTCGATGATGTTATTCAGCGATGAGTACTTGGGCTGCCAGCCGAGTTCTCTTTGAATCTTCTGGGGGTCAGCGACCAGAGTGGCCGGATCGCCTGGGCGGCGGGGCCCCATTGAACGCTTGACCGGCTTTCCCGTAACTCGCTCTACCTCATCAATCACCTGAGCCACAGAAAACCCAGAGCCCGTTCCCACATTGTATGCGTGAAATGCCCCAAGGCTCGTGGACAGAGCGTCGAGCGCTAAGAGGTGTGCTTCTGCAAGGTCCGTGACATGGACATAATCTCGCACACAGGTGCCGTCCTGAGTGTCGTAATCATCGCCAAAAACTCTAAGCTCGTAGTTTTGCTCGAGCGAAGCTCTGATCGCCAAGGGAATGAGGTGAGTCTCTGGATTGTGATCTTCGCCAATTTCTGCCTCTCCTGATGCGCCTGAAGCGTTAAAATATCTCAGTGCAACCGCGCCCACCTGATGCGACTGAGACAGCGCCTCAAGCACATTTTCTACTGCCAGCTTACTTTGGCCATAGGGATTAATGGGCTTTCGCGATTCTCCCTCACCAATCGGAACTCTTTCTGGAGTGCCATAGACTGCACAGGTGCTTGAAAATACAATCTTTCGAACATCCGTTTTCAGCAGAGCTTTTAAGAATTCTGTCGAGGCCACAACGTTGTTATCAAAGTACTTCAACGGATCGCGAACCGATTCGCCAACAATCGATGATGCTGCAAAGTGAATAACGGCATCGATTGAATACTCGCGAATAACTCGCTCGACCACATCGGCTTGCCGAATGTCGCCCTCAACCAGAGGCCCCCACTTCACAAAAGAACGATGACCGGTGGAAAGATTATCAAGCACGACGGGCTTATGCCCCCGCTCAGCTAGGAGCTTACAAGTGTGCGAACCGATATAGCCTGCGCCACCGGTTACAAGAATATTCATAGGCTATTTTACGACCTCAAGAACAGTGATCACATCACTCCCGGGAAACACAAAAGCCGAATTCTTTTCCCACTTATCAAGACCACGAAGTTTCACGATCAGTGCGCCGATCTTATTTCTCAGCGACTTATTAAAGGTCACATGAACTTGCTTTGGCCGAAAGGTGCCGGCTTGAGCGGCCAAGTAATTGCCCTCCATAAAACCTTCATGCCAGCGCGAGGACATATGCCGGCAATGGGTGGGATCATTCCAAGAATTGAGCGACGAAAAATGCGGGGTTTCAAAGTAAATAGTCGCCCCCGCCGCGGCCACCCGAGGAAGTTCGCGCATGAAGTTCACCAAGTTATCCACATGCTCCACCACGTGCCGAACAATTATAAACTTGTAACTATCGGCTTTGAGCGGCCAGGGTGTGACATTCAAATCCACAACCTGATCCACACCCTCGTAAGGATGGATATCTACACCAAAGCTGCCAGGAACCTTGTTCATTTCACAGCCCACGTCGAGGACCTGGGAAGAGGGCACATTGAGTTTGAGCGGGCCTAATTTGGTGGCTTGTCTTTCAATTTCCATAAGGAATGGACTTAACAACAAGCCCCATTTGATTGCAAGACGTTAAATTTGGGCGCATCAGAGTTTTAGGGCCGAGCGAAGACGGCCCCCTTCAGCGCTATCGTTCTACCGAAATCAGTCGGAATTTTTTGGCAATGCGAATGGAAACATTCACATAATCGGTGTCACATGTGGCCAACTTTTCACTCAATGGAATGGCCACGACTTGTGAAAGCATCTCGTCGCCAGTGTCGTTCCAACCGGTATCGGCCAAACGAAGGGCCATTCCGTTGGGCTGCTCGCTTGTGACACACTCGCCACCAAGTACTGAAAATTGATGTTCTTGCTCACCACCAGTAAAAAATAACTCTACAAATAAAGTTTGTGTGGGCCGGTCGTAACTTATGGCGCCAAATTCATATGAAAACGCCACCGCCGAGAAAGCCACAGTAAATGCCAAAACCAACGACTTAATCATGTTCATACCTCACCCCTTCAATTCCTTGCGTAGCCCGTTTTCTGGAAAAAAGGTACCAGGTACCCTTTCCCGACCCACCTTGGCAAAAATAACAGACCTGTGGGCAATGGCCCGAGACGGCGTCATCGATGCCAAGGTGATCTTTGACATGCGTGCCTCGGACATGGCAAAGCGGCGCGCCCGGGCCTCGATGTACGATCGCCGGCAGGAGACCAGCTCGACACATGCGGCCGCCGCAGCCGGCGG
>JAPKGD010000017.1 GCA_026648125.1 Bdellovibrionales bacterium
GCTTGCTTCAAAGTTGATCCAATATTGTCCGCTCCAGCCCGGCGTTTCTCCGACGGGCAAGGCGTGCATCCAGCCTACGGGGTGTGCCACCGAATAGCTGGGTTTGGAGGCCCAAGCCAAATGAGTGCTTGCGCCCAAAAGGAGTATAAAAAAAGTCCGCATCATGACCCCTTCTCTTCGGATTTCAAAGAGTTAGAGTGAACGGACTAAAATTTAAATTTCGTCGTAGGTGATATGAATTTCGGAGCTGGCTGGACGCGCTTGGCAGGTGAGAGTTTCACCGGCCGCCATATTTTCGTCGAGTAAAATGCCTGGGTCTCTTTGCTGTACTTTGCCTGATTTGACTTTGGCGATACAAGCCATGCAGTTTCCTTCAAGACACGAATAGGGTGGGTTGGCCCCCGACTCGATCAAAGCCTCGAGCACCGTTTGATCGCGAGCAACATCAAGTTCAATTTGTTCACCATTCAAAGTCACCCGCAAATGAGCGTTGTTGCCAGACCAAGGTTGATACTCTGCCGGTCCAATTAAGACAGCGCCATCTGGAAGTGGCTCTGAATTCGTTGAACTTGGCGTGGAAGTAAAAGCCTCTGTGTGAATCTGCTCTTTGGAAAGTCCCTTTTTACTAAGGGCCTCAATGAAATTTTCCATAAATTGACATGGGCCACACAGATATGCCTCTACCTGATTGAGTTGGTGAGGCAAACTCTCAGTTAAAATTTTATTGATAAGAGCGCTCTCGCAACGGCCCGTATGTCCATTCCAGCCCGGGTTGGGTTGAGAAAGGACGTGATGAATTTTCAAGCGGCCATTCATCTTTTCAGTCCATGCCTTGAGTTCTTGAGCATAGATGATCGAACTCTGGTTTCGGTTGGCAAAAATAAGATCTACTGTCGATCCCGGTTCAGAGAGCAAAACTGTTTTAAGGATGGAATAGACCGGAGTAATTCCGCTTCCCGCGGCAATGAAGAGCCAGTGGTGGGGGCCGCTCGTGCGAGGAGGGCGGTAAAAAGTGCCCGCAGGTGGTGCGGCTCGAACTTCTTGGCCCTCTTTTATCTTTTCAAAAATATAATTCGATCCCTTACCGCCGGGGACTCGCTTTATGGTTACTTTTAACTCTTTATCGAGAGCGGGTGAGGAACTAATGGAGTAGCTTCTCGGCAGAACCTCGCCGTCGATCTCCAAAAAGAGCGTGAGAAACTGGCCCGGTCCAAAACGAAAGTCCTTTTCTTGGCCTTGCGGAACTTCAAACACCAGGCTTACGGCATCACTCGTTTCTTGAATGCGCTTTACAACCTTGAGAGGTTTGGTGAGCTTTTCTAAATCGTATTTCATGACCACTTTAAACCCATACTGTGAGTGTGAAGGTAGCAATCAGAAACCCAATGTGCCGGTCCAGTGAGCGTCGGCTTTGTGGGTTTCAGGTCAATCATCAGTTCGCCACCGGGAACTTGTACTGTGATCAGTGGGAGAGACGTTTTTTGACGGCTCCAAACAGCGGCCGCAACGGCACCCGTACCACACGAGCGGGTAAAGTCTTCCACTCCGCGCTCAAAAGTCAGAGCTGAAACGACCTGATTAGAAAGGCTTTTTACAAAAGTGACGTTTGTTCCACCAACACCAAAATGGGGGTGAGCGCGAATTTCTCGAGCCACCGGAGTTAGCCTTGGGCGGCTTTCAAAATTTTCAACCTCAACAACAAAATGGGGTACGCCGGTGTTTACGAAGAAACCTCGCGTGGATAAGCCCCCAAGAGTGAATTGAAGTTCGGACGGCTGCACCTTTACTTCGGGCATTGAGACTTGAATCAAATTGTTTTCGAGTCGTGAACCGGTCACGCGACCACTGAGTGTTTCGAAGGCAAATTCTCTTTGGCTCCTCATTTCTCTTTCGGCCCAGAGAACGGCACAGCGAGCGGCATTGCCACACATCTCAGCGGATGATCCATCCTGATTGTAAAACTCCCACTTAAAATCTGCAGTCGGCGTGGGGTGTAAAACAAGAATTCCATCTGCACCGACGCCGTTGTAGCGGTCACAGGCCCATCTGGCGATGCGCTCAGGTGTGGTGTTTTGAGTCCATGCGAGCCACTCTTTTTGGCTTGATGCGTCAGTGAGGCCGATAAGGAGGAAGTCGTTCTCTGTTGCGGAAAGTTTGCTGACTCTGAGCGGAGATGCTTCAAACATGGGGTCGTTAGCTATCAAGTTTTGTCTGATGACGCAATACGGTCGCCTTTTGACGCGGGACAATTATCCACAGTTTGTGGGGATTTGGTTAGGGCACGTGAATATCTTAATCCATTGCTGGACGGGCCCCCTAGACCTTTGGCTAAGCTATTGACGGGGAAAATTGAGGGGGAGGTTCGCTTTATGTCAGGAAAATGGATTTTTGCCGTTTTTGTGCTGAGTTTTGGGCTTTCCGCAAAGGCCTTTGAGCCAATGGCCAACTGCCGACACTCATCGAAGAGTTTCCATTGTGTGGAATATACAAAAAACTACGATGGCGACACGTTTACAGTGAATATTCCGCTCGTACATCCTCTCATCGGGAGCAAAATTACCGTACGAGTCGATGGTATTGATTCTCCAGAGATGGATGGAGATGGTGCTTGTGAGCGACAATTGGCTTACCGTGCCCAACAAGAGGCGGAGCGAATTCTCAGCAATGCCCGACGAATAGATTTGGTCGACATCAAGAGAGACAAATACTTTCGCGTTCTCGCCACCGTCGAAGCCGATGGGCGAAATCTCGGAGATCATTTGATTCGCATGGGCCTCGCAGTGCCCTACGATGGGGGAATCAAAGCGCCGACGAATTGGTGTCGAAGATAATTTCTTAGCGAATGCCCCAGCGCTTTTCGATGGAGTCGTTGGGGTCAGAGGAATAGCGGCGTTCGTTCCAAATTTTGATAAGTTCTGCAAGAGCCGGTTCGTATGTTTGGTATTGGGGACCACCGAGATTGATCTTATTGTTCCAAACAAAGAGATTATAGGTCCATTTTGTTTCTGGACGTTCGCTCACAATTTTTGCTGTGAAATCTATGAGTTCCTGAATGCGTTTGTCGCGCGAGGGAGTGCTGTAGTCGTCATACTCTCGTGATTCAGGAGCACAGCGATTGGGAAAGCACGCGCGCAGTGCTCCTTCAACCAGCTGCACTCTTTCGCTGTACCGATTTACCAGGGTGTAAAGCAATGAGGTGACCTTGCGTTTGAAGTCGACAGTGCGCTGGGGGGCAACTCGATTGAAGACGGCCTCATCAAAGGAGTCGTTGGCAACAAATTCGGGCTGGTATTGTTCTAAAGAGTAACCAGGCATAGCTTCTGAGGCACTAAGTCTCCAAACTCCGGGTGAGGTTTCTTCGGGCCAGCGAAATCTCATAAATCCACCATCTTGAGGCTGTTTGGGGTCGCTAAAGTCACCCACAGCCAAAGTGCGGTATTCTTTTGGTGTGGTTGAGTAGCTCACTGAAATGGGTAGGCGACCATCCTTTCCATTTCGCACCGCTGTGATCAAATAGTTGTGTCCGGTTTCACCACTCAAATAGGTAAAGTGGCTTCCTGGCAAAAGAGAATTGGAATCAATCCGTATCGGATAGCTGTCTCTGGCTAGAGCTCCGGTGTAAGTCAGGGCGAGGAGATAGTTGAGAGCGGCCATGAATCGTTGGTCTTTGAACCAGATTGAGTTTGTTCTTTTGTTCTTCCACTCTTTTCTCATAGAGAAATGGCCAAATAAAAGGCCGCTTCCTCCGAGGCGATTGACCATTGGCAATCCGTTGTTGCGGGCAAAAATCCATCGCGTGGCGTAGATGACGTCGGCACAATCTGTGGCCAGTGTATCGCGAAAAAAGTCTGGCGTGACATCAGCTTTGACCCAATCGGCGTAGCGAAGTTCCCACTCCTTGTTCCATTGATTGGTTACGGTCCAAAGTGTTTCGTTTTCTTCCTCTAGGGCGAGTATCTGTGACTGCGGTTGGAGAATGGCGTCCTGCCAATTTTGACTGACGTCTTGAAAGTAGTGGCTTGCCCCGGCGTGGGTTTGAAATTCTCTTCGTTCGATAAGCTGTGGAAGTTTTCCTGGAAATTCTTTGCTGATGAGAACGATGTATGAGTCTGAGTTTTGCGCGAGAGTGGCGTAAAGAACACCGTCTCCCTCTGATTTGAAACGAACCGTTTCGGCAAAAAGTAATTGCGAGGTAAAGAAGACTGCGGCGAGAAGAATTGTGGTAAATAATTTTTGCATAGAGGTTTATTTTATCTCCTCGGCCAGAAGACTCCATCGGAGTCTTCAAAACTCGCCCACAGTCGGTATTGCGCCAAGTCAGATTTGCTGGGCGCGAATTTAATTGCTTTGGGGAGTCAGGACGGTGTGTTGGGTTTCTCAGTCTGGGTCGGGGCAATGAGATGGAGAATTTCTCCCACCGGAAGTGGTGCTAGAGATTCGGCTTTAAGGTTAATAACGCCGTTGGCCTTTTCGAGCCGACCCACAATCTCGATCAATTGGTGAAAAGCAATGACCAGGCGAAATTTTTCGTACACATCGGGAGTGAGAACCACATTAAAAATGCCGCTTTCATCCTCGACGCTTAAAAAGGCAAAACCTTTTGCGGTGGGTGGGCGCTGAAGCATACTTAAAAGTCCCGCCACACGAAGGCGTCTTCCCGCCGGCTTATTTTTAAAATCACAGGCTCGACACCATTCGCCCTCTTTCCAGCGGTTGAGTGAGGGGCGCAGTAAGCCAATGGGGTGTCGACTTAATGAAAAGCCATGACTATCGTATTCACGAAGAAGCCCGTCCCAAGTGGATTCTTGAGGAAGAATGGTCGTATCCTTTTCTTCGTCGAGATGTTCACGACCCATGGCAAATAATAGACTATCTGTTTTTAATTCAAGAGCCTGAATGCGCCACAGGGCTTGGCGCGGCTCAAGGCCCAGGCCTCTTAAAGCTCCGGCGGCACCCAAGCGTAAAAGAGTGTTCTTAGGAAGCTCACAACGTTTTACCAGATCAGTCAGGCTTCGATAGGGACCATTTTTTCGGCGATCTTCAAGCATGTGTTCGGTGTGCTTCTTTTGTAATCCAAAAATGGCGCGTAGACCGGCGCGAATCAACCAATGGCCGTTCTTTTGTTCCAGGTCATAGTCATAATCAGAGATTTGAATATCAAGGGGCAAAAATTGAACGCCATGGCGTTGAGCGTCTGCGATGAGCGCGCGGGGCGAATAAAATCCCATGGGTTGAGAGTTCAAGAGTGAACAGGTAAAGGCCTCGGGGTGGTGGCACTTAAGGTAAGAACTTGCGTAGGTCAGTAAAGCAAAGCTCGCTGCATGACTTTCTGGAAAACCGTAAGAGGCAAAACCGACAATCGTTTGATAAATTTGTTCTGCGTAACTCATGGGAATGCCGTGTTGGAGCATGCCATTGAGAAGTCGCTGTCTCAGGCCCGCCATCAGTTCACTTTTTTTCCAGCTCGAAGACATAATACGTCGAAGTTCATCCGCCTCACCCGGTGTAAACCCGGCCACTGTGGAGGCGATTTGCATGATCTGCTCTTGAAAAATGGGGACGCCAAAGGTTTTCGCCAAGATGGGTTTTAGATCGGGGTGGGCGTAAGTGACTTTTTCCTGTCCGTGGCGACGTCGAATATAGGGGTGGACCATGCCCCCTTGAATCGGTCCGGGTCGAATGATGGCCACTTCTACCACCAGATCATAAAAAGTGGTGGGCTTTAATCGTGGCAGCAGTGACATCTGTGCACGCGATTCGATTTGAAAAACACCGACAGTGTCGGCCTTTTGAATCATCTCATAGGTTACTTTGTCTTCAGAGGGGAGATGAGCCAGGTCGACATTGAGTCCTTTATGTCGTTTTAAAAGTTCAAAGCAGCGTTGTAAGGCTCCGAGCATACCGAGGCCAAGCACATCGATCTTCATCATTTTTAAAACGGTGAGATCGTCTTTGTTCCATTGAATCACATAGCGACGGTCCATGGTGGCTTTCTCCACCGGCACGCATTCAGTGATAGGTCTTTGCGCAATGAGGAACCCACCAGTGTGAATACCAAGGTGTCTGGGAAACCCCTTAAGACCACTGGCAATATCCATGAGGAGTTGAAATTGGCGCGGCTTAAGATCCCACTCCTCGGCCTTGTCAGGATTTTCTACGAGCCGCTTCAGACCGTCTCGGCCCATAAATTTAATGATGGCTTCAATGGTACTTAAGGGAATACCAAGAACCTTGGCCGCCTCACGAAGCGCAAGGCGTGAACGGTAACAAATCACCGTACACACCATGGCGGCATGTTCAGCGCCATATTTTTTGTAAATGTACTGAATCACTTCTTCGCGTCGTTGGCTGTCAAAGTCGATGTCGATATCGGGCGGCTCGCCACGTTCTTTTGAGATAAACCGCTCAAAGAGTAAAGAGACCTTGGTAGGGTCTACTGCGGTTAGGCCTAGCGCAAAGCAGACCACAGAGTTGGCCGCAGAACCTCGCCCCTGAAAGAGAATATTTTGTCCCCGAGCAAATTCGCAGATGTCATGCAGAGTGAGAAAGTAATCTTCATAGGCTAATTCGTGAATGATTTGAAGTTCATGTTCCGCCGTTTTTCGCACAGACTCCGGTACGCCAAGGGGGTAGCGCCAACTTAAGCCCTCTTCTGTGAGTTCTCGTAAATGTTCTGTAGCGGTGCGGCCGGAGGGAATGGCCGCTTGGGGGTATTGATATTTTAATTCGCCCAAGTCAAATTTGATTCTCTCTGCGATACGCACGGATTGCGTGAGAAGATCTGGTCTTTCACGCCATAATAAGGCGAGCTCCGGTAAGGGCTTGAGATGACGTTCTCGATTTTGCAAAAGTCGGGTTTTGGCCTGCATCAGGGTGGTTCCGTGTAGAATACAGGTGAGGACATCATGAAGAGGCTTTCGATCCGGGTGATGCATAAACGGGCGCTGTGTGGCAACGAGAGTAAATCCGTTTTGAGATTCCAGTTCAATAGCATGATTGTAAAGCTGCAAAGACTGCCAAGAAAAATCCTTCCACACCGGCAAATAGAGACGGTTATCAAAAGCGCGCCGTAATTTTTCAAGACGAGAAAGTGACCAAGGTGGGAGAGCGAGGGCGATGAGATCCTCGTTGTGTTGACAGAGCTCGCTTAAAGTTAACCCTGAATAGGCTTTTTTCGCCTCGCGCTTGGCAAGAGTGATCAATTGGCAAAGTCGAGCATAGCCATATTTATTCATAGGCAAAAGGGTCACAGAGAAAATGCCCTCCTCAGATTGGACCTGCATCTCTGCGCCACAGAAAAAGCGAAAATTTGCCGACTCTGAAATCTGTGGAGTTAGAAAATGTGAGGGAAACATGACCGCCTGGTACGCACGGACCACACCGTAAAGTCCGTTAAGGTCACAAAGAGCGAGGCCTTTATAACCTAAGGACTGAGCTTGAGTGACCACTTCTTCAGGATGGGAGGCGCCATGGAGAAAAGAAAAATTGCTACGACCGAGAAGTTCGACAAACTCGATTTCATGGGACTGAGGGAGCTGAAGATCGCGCCGCTTGGGCGCGATCACGCGAAGACCGGTGGACATAAAAATTAGTCAAAATATCCATGCAAATAGTATTGGTTCTCAATGCGATCATGAAAAACCCATAAGGCTTGTCCTTCTGCCGAAAGAGCAAAGTAGTAATCCCGCCCACGCGAGGTGTCCCACCAGCCGTCTTCCAGCCGCTCAACAGGTTGAGCCGTAATAAATTTGAGCTTTCTGAGGCGTGCAGGACTCAAAGGCTCTGGCTCAGGAAGTAGGCGGGAGGGGCGAGGAGAATCACTGAGGGACTGGCTGTAAGTGGGCTTAAGTTGAAAGGCTTGGCCGTCAATATCAATAGTGTCTTCGAGCAATTGGCTTGGTAAAAACTCGGCACTGATTTCCCAAGAGTCTTCGGGCATGATTTCGCTTTGGGGGCGTAAAAATCCAGTGGTCAAAGAAGCCTGCTGAAACACGCTGATTAAGGATTGAAGTTTGTCTTGGTCTGTTTCTCGTGGTTCCCAAAAATCAAGCTGCTGAATTTTTTCCGAGCAAGGAATGATCTCAATAGACATTTCTTTGATCGGATTCTCCAAATCAATTTCAGCCAACTTATTCTCGATGAGCTTCATATAGAGATCAATCTGCCGGCTGGCTTTGACCGGCTTAATCTCAATCAAGTGATAGCGATTGGAGTACTCGCAGTGCAGGTGTAGCAAAGCCTTCACGGCAAACTCGCCACGCCCTTGTAGTCGTGCAAACAAACGGTTGAGCGCTCGTTCGGTGGAATGGAGCAAGAGAGGGAGAAGAGAAACAGCAAAATCAAAGTGCATGTACTCGGTGAGAGGTTCCGTTGGGACCAAGGGGGAAATGATCTGCTTGTCGCGGCCATGCAACCGACGCCAAACCACCATTCCCGTATCGCCCCAACGCTCTCGCAGAGAGGAGAGAGAGACCTGTTGTAGTTCATTGATTTTCTTAAGCCCAAGAGAGTAGAAAAAATCAATCATCGACTCCACTTCGCGAACGGCGCGCCAAGCGACAAGGCCTTCCAGATGAATCAATGCCGAGAGTGGGAGGTCACCGAGTTCGTTGCTCTCGGCTTGCGGAGCGACAAGAGAAAAAGGTTTAAGTTCGCTTAAAACTTGTGCTGCCGCAGGTGTGTCCGCCACGGCCGCTGTGGCGCCGGGATAAAAGTCACACACCATTTTTCGAGCTTCGCGAAAGAGCCCGCCCTCACCGCCAAACAAATGGGCGGTGCTGGCAATATCGACAAACACCCAGCGCGGATCGCGATAGTGTACGCGTGGGCTAAAGGCGAGAAAGGTTTCGGCCACGGCCGGTCTTTCAGCCTTGGGTAAGTTGAGGCATAAGGTCCGCATATTGATCCCTCCTTGGTAATAGATGAGGAATAGGTCGATGCAAGGCGCGGGTGAGATTAAGTCCTTGAGAGGTGAACTCACCCACGAGAGCGAAACGGGCCGCACTTCGCGGCAGAGGTCGTTGGCTGATTAAAACCGTGGCGCATTGTGCTCGAGCACTGAGTTGGCGCAGCTGAACGAGATGGTGATCGCGCATGGTTTCTGTTCCCAAGTCGCAAGCTACGGATTCAAACAAAGAAAGAGAAAGAAGTTCTTGCAAGGCCCATAAGCGTTGCTCAGCATTTTTGGGCGCACTAATCACGACCAGATGTCTGAGAGCAACATTGTGTTTGCGTAAGGCCCATGGTGAAAGTTGCCCTTGCGATGAACTCAGCCATGCACACCAGCGAGTGCTTTGAGTGATCCGACTGGCCGCTTGAATCCATAAAGAGGTGGCGCCAAGCCCGGAGGGGCCATGAAGTAGACTTAACGCTCCTTTGGGAAATCCTTGCCATAGAACATATTGGTCAAGTGCACTCCAGCCGGTGGGCAACCCGTCTGGAGCTCGCACGCCTTCGGGGCGAACCAGCTTAAGTCCTAAAGAAGAACGTAACTCTTCGATGGACTGAATTTTTTGTGTTTCCGCCGCGTTCATCTTAAAAACAACTTCCTTTCTCAGCGAAGACAAAGCTCCGCCCTCACGTGCATCTCAAAAAAGATGAACGCGTCTAAGAAAACTCAAAATAGGGCAAGAGTTTGCGGTGCTACTAATAGCGTCGCAACAAACCCACCACGAGTCCTTGAATGCTGACTTGGTCCGGCGAAAACCACATAGATGACATACTTGAGTTGGCCGGCCTCAGCTCCACATGGGGGCCCTTCGCCTGTGCCTCATCCGATACGTCGGAATGTGCATCACCATGTGGATAACTGTGGACAAATAATTTCTCTTTACCTGATCTGTGCAAATAAAAACGCTTTACTGTGGCCTGGTTGTTAACCATAGCGACAACAGTATCGCCATTCTTGGCTGAATCCTGACGTTCTACAAAAATAAGATCGCCGTCGAAAATACCATCTTCAATCATGGATTCGCCCTCAACGCGAAGAGCATAAGTGGTCTCAGGGTGTCGAATCATGTTTGTTGGAACTTGAATGAATTCATTGTGTTCAAGAGCTTCGATGGGGCGACCTGCTGCAACCCGGCCATATAAAGGTAAAGAAAGAGACTCCATCGCCAGGGAGTGGCTCGATGGAGTCTCTTTCTTGGGTTGGGTATGGAATGGGTGGTCATTGGTGTTGAGTCTAGGGACCATCCCTAGACTCAACGAACTTTGTATTTCATTTGCGGAGTGAAGAACGGTAATGGCGCGCTTGAGGTTGCCACCGGGGACATAGATGTACCGTTTATTCTGGAGCTGCTGCAGATAGCGCTGCACAGAATTAAAAGAGGCGAGACCAAAGTGGTCACGAATTTCTTGGTAGGAGGGGGCGATGCCATGAGCAGTGAGATACTGCTCAATAAACTCGAGCACCGCCTTTTCTTTGGCGGTGAGAGGGAGAAGGATTTCGCTTTGGTCATTTCGCTTCATGAGTGCTGCCTTTTGAAGGAGAAATGTGTAAGTTACTCATAAGTTATGTGTAACAAAGGTGTAAGTCAAGTGTAAGTTAGGAGTAAGATCAGCTCCGGATGTTTCAGATTTGCTAAGTAAAATCAGGGGGTTCCCCTACAGGCTCGGCCATGGTCGAGGGCAAGCCTAGACCAAATAATTTTTTGTGATCAAAAAAGAAAAAGGCCCAAACGGTGTCGTTTGAGCCTCATCCCAAAATCAAAAGGTTCGACTTACTTGCAGTCGGCTTCAAAATCCGTGTTCTCGGTGCGGTTAATCCACATGCGAGCAACAGGGGGAGTTTCCGACTTGCTGTCTTTATCGTAAGTGATAACGACCTGGAGACTCTGATCCGCATCGGTGGAACGAAACACATCGAGATATTCAACATCGCTCTCAAAGCTGCCCAAAAAACGGGTGCGTTGAAAGATGGAGTTGCGAACGGAAGGATTTAAAATGGCCTTCTGAATGATCACTCGGCGACCATCAAAAAGCACATTGTAACTGGGACCGCCAATGGGAACGGGACGATCTTGAGGCTTCAATGGGCCGCAGAGATACACTTGCCAGCGATCCTTAAGAACCGTGCGTGATCCCGGCTGCTTCATACTTCTCGCAGAAGCTAAAGATGTTGTCGTTGCCACAGCGGCAACAAGCAAAATTCCAATAATCTTTTTCATGAAAACTCCTCTTGGTAAAAGTAACGTTTTAAAACTCATCAGCTCCATAAAATGCGCAGAGATACCCCTCAATAGAATTGAAAATCAAAGAGCCATCTTCATGGTCTGCCTCCCAGATTTCGAGGCAGGCCTACCATGAATCAGTTTTCATGTACGTTTAAATTTTAAATAGAGAAAAAATTTGCCCTTATTTGGGCAAAAAAGTGACGGCATTTTTAGCCCCAAATATTTCCTGTAGAGGTAGCGACACGATTCCGAAACGAATTTAATGTAAAAGCCCCTCATTAAGGGGCTTTCTGGGCTTTTCATTTTATTGAACCTGGTTACAGGCTGAGTACGGCAAGTAACCGAAAATTTCTCTGGGTAGACCGCTCCTTATAGGAGCGGTCTAGATGAAATTTAAAACCCGCCGCCTGAATAACATCCTCCGGGCGTCCAAACCTCTTTGGCGCCAAAGGTGCCATTCACGCATTTCTCTGCAACTAAGTCGTCGCCTTGGCAGCTCGATCGGAGAGCGCCATGCTGAACGTAATATTCACTGTCCCAGCTGATAAAAACATGGCAGGCGGTGCCGGATGTTTTTACTTTTGAAATGGTTCCATTATTACAGCTTACATTCACAGTTTCATATTGCGAGCAATTGCCCTGGTACCAATCCATAAAAACGCAGTTGTAAAAGGGTTGTGGAGCGGCGCCATGGGTGATCACCACTCGTTTGGGAGTACCAGGATTGAGATTGGATGACCAATCAAAGTTACAGTTTGCCGGCGGGTTAACAGTCAAACTCACGTTGGAAGTGGTGAGGCGAATATTGTTCGAGCTGTCGTAAACTTCCAAATGTCGAACGTAAGTCCCAGCGAGATTTGGATCATCCATCTTAGTACTTTGTGACCAGCTCGTGCCGCCAGTGAGGCTGAGGACAAAGGGCCCTTGATTGACGGTGTTCGTAGTACCATATTTTTTGAATGTGCCAACTAACTTCACCACACCACCAGCAGGAACACCACTGCAATTGACGGATTCAGTCACA
>JAPKGD010000170.1 GCA_026648125.1 Bdellovibrionales bacterium
CTCCTGGTGCGAACCCTGTGTTGAAGAATTCCCTTCAATGGTAAAGCTGATCAACTTTTTTTCTGGGCAGGTCGTTATGTTGGCGATTTCGGCGGATCGTAATCGCGAGGACATCGACAATTTTCTAAAGACATATGCTACGGATTTGCCCAAGGATGTGCGAATTATATGGGATCAGGACATGTCGTTGGCGCGACTGTTTGGTACGCAGGTCTTGCCGGAGTCCTTTGTGCTTGGCAAAGGCTTGAAACTTGTGCGTAAGGTTGCAGGTGCTGAAGACTGGTTTGCACCCGGAGCGATTCAACTATTTCAGGAAATTCTTAAGGAAGAAGGTGGCGGTAACTAACCGCCGATTTTGAGTTTCTTTAGAAGCTTTTTGCCTTCTTCTTCTAACTTCTTTGTGCCGCCCTTGGACTTTTGTTTATCGACTTCGCTTTGTGCCGTCTTTTTGGCTTTGTCAGCCTCAGCCTGAGCTTTTGCAACTTCACCGTCAACCTGACCCTTTACTCGGCCAAGCTCCTGTTCCAATTGCTTCTTTTGCTTTCCGATCTTCTCATCAATGAGACTTCTGAGTTGGAGTTTTGCTTGGTCAATTTTGGCCTGGACCTGGGCCCGAAAACCCTTACTGAGCTCTTCACCGAGATTGGAGGAAAGTGAGAAATTGAGTTTATCCCACGGACCGGATGCCTTGGCCTTTACGTCGATCATTGGAATGTCGGCAAAAACCTTATTGAGGACTTCACGAACCATATCGTTTTGGGCATTGATATCATACTTGATCTGAGTAAATGCATTGGTCATGTTTAGGTTGATCTGATCGTTCACAAGGCTCGCATTGAGATCTAGTCCGCCCGTGGCTTCGCTGAGAATCAACCGGACATCTTTAGAATCACTGAGCTTTAGCTCCTGAGTGGGGTAGCTTCCAATCTTGAGCATGAGGTCCTGGCGGCCCGGTTCTTCAGTATTGTCTACGGTAACTTTTAGATTTAGGCCCTTGATCTGCTCTTGTGGGAAATCTCCCTGGAGTTCAAGAACCATAGGGCGGCCGACAACCTTGGGATTGGTGGTGACGTCCCTGAGTTCTCCTTGGATGTTTCCTGAGTATTGAACATTGGGGCTTACGGTGGACTGGATTTCTGCCTTTTTTAGCCAAAATAGAGGATAGCCCTTGGTAATTGGAAAGCGATAGTTGCGCCCGGCGGCTCGCTCCCGTGGAATGACCTCTTCTTCATCTTTCTTCGACTTGTCCTTTGGAGGGGGCATGTATTTTTTTGCCACAGCGGCGTATTTGAGCACTGACGCCAGGCGGTCGCTAAACATCTTTAAAAAAAGACTCTTGCTGAAGTCCTGTGCGTCCACATTGGGGAGCTTCAATCTCGCTTGTAAATCCTTGAGGTCCTCGTCAACCATGCGCTCTAGGTCTTTAAACGCCTTTGAATAGGCGTCTACGTCCTGGTTGAGACTCTTTCCGGTATCTCCGACCAGGCGAATCTTTTGATCCGCTTCTTTTATAATTTTTTCGGCCTCTTTGACGGAGTTGGCAAACTCGATGGGGTTTTTAGCATCAAATTTAAGGGTTTTGAGTTTGGCTCCTAAGGCCTCAAACTCCTTGCCCTGAGGAAGCTGCTTTAAGCGCTCCTTCCAAACCTTTTCCTTTTCTTTGAGTTCTGCTTCGAGTTCGTTGAGGCGAACTGAGCTCTTGAGTTGGCCCTCGATGGCTTTGAGTTGCTGCTCCGGAGAAACTCCGCCGAGAACAGTTGCCAAATCTCCAAGAAGGTTTTCGTTGTAGTCCGACTTAGCCTGATCGAGAACGCCCTCTTGCACCTTTTGAATCCCAGAGTTGCTTGGTGAGCCGGGAGGAGGTGGTGGAATGACGTAACCGGGACTCTTACGAGGGGAAAGGGCTTGAATTCCTGTTATTGAGGCATCCTGAACTACAAACTTTGCTCTCAGGAGGGCATCCCAAATGAATTGAAAGCGTATCGTGCCTATCTCAAAAATATTTCGTTGAGGTTTGTTCTTGTCGGTGACGGCGAGGTCGTTGAGTTCGAAGGAGCCTCCCCAAAAGCTCGTCTTAACTCTTCCGACATTTATCTCTGCACCATGAATCGCCGTTCCGCCCCACTCAATGGCTTTTCGAATGTTGCCGTCAAAAAAGAAGTGAAAATAGGCGTAAATAAGTCCGAAGATGATCAGCGCAGGGATGATCGCTTCAAAACGAATGGGACCTTTTGGTTTCTTATCTTTAGCTGCCGTAGAGTTGGTCATATTTGTAATACCATTTGTAAATTGATGTGGCTTGGATGGCGCGCCAGACCTTTGTGGCCCGGAATCGAGCGACAACCTGAACGCGATATTTAATAACAAGATTTTTAGCGACTAAGTAAACCACAGGAAAGGCCGCAATCGTAACGATGCCCGACCCCATAACAATGCTGTTGTTAAAACGAGTCAGGGGAACGATTGGCAAATTGTAAAGGGTAGTGAATAGACCCTGAAGAGCATCGACTTCCAAAACCGCCGCTCCCACTGCATCAAAGGCTGGGTCTAAAGCAAATGAGATAAATTTAAAAAAGAAAGCGGCTAAAAAAGCTGCGCCCATCTGAATGCGAAAGAAGAACATAAGGGCGAAGATGAGAAAGGTTTGCAGAGACAGAGCTGGCGTCATGCCGAGTACAAATCCGCAAGCTATGCCTGCGGCAATCTGATTTGTCCCCGTGTCTGAGTTGAGGAGTTTGAGAAACTGAAATATCTGCTTAAGAATAAGACTCATGAGAGGTCCTTCATCAAAAAAGAAGCCTCAGTCTTGGCTTTTGTGCCTCGTCTGTCAAATAGTCGCCGCGATGCTTCCATGGGGTTTTCGTTTACACCCAAACCATTGAAGCCACAGACAATTGCAGGTAGATCTTAAGCTTTTCAGCTAGGAGTGTCATGGGTTCGACCAAGGCGTTGCGCGAGTTCATTCTCGAAGCGACCTCTGCCATCGTTGCCGACGGCGGAATGGCGACGTCCCTTTATGACAAGGGCTTTTACATCAACCGAAGTTTTGAGGAGCTGAGCCTTACAAACCCAGAGGCTGTCCGCGAGGTAACGGCGGGATTCAAGCGCGCCGGCGCACGTTTGCTTTCGACCAACACCTTTGCCGCAAATTGGCCCAAGCTCAGTGAACACGGCCTGCAGGACAAGTTGGAAGAAATTATCAAAGCCTCGGTCACCATAACTCGTCAGGTTGCCAATGGTGAGGCATTCACATTAGCGAGTGTAGGCCCCTTGGGTCGTCTCCTTGAGCCCCTCGGTCCCACCTCTCTGGGTGAAGCCGAACAATGGTTTGGTGAGGTGGCAGATATTTTTCTCGCAGCCGGGGTCGATGGGTTCACTCTCCAAGGGTTTCATGATCTCAACGAATTAAGCGCAGCCATTAATGCGATTCGATCGAAATCTCATCTCCCCATTCTGGCACACTTGGGAATCCAAGATAATCAGAAAACCAATTACGGGCACACCTTGGCTGAATACGTGACCCTAATGAATCAGCTCGATGTGGATGTCGTTGGATTGGCGGGAGATGTGGGCCCGAGCGGAATGCTCACGGCTCTTCAGACCATACGACCTTTGACGAGTAAGCCAATTTCTCTTATGCCGAACGCCGGGTTCCCTCGGTTGATAAACGACCAATATATTTACCTCTGTAATCCAGACTACATTGGAAAGTACGCCAAGCGATATGTTCAAGCGGGTGCGAATATCGTCGGAGGTCACTCTGGGGTGAGTGATGCGCATATTCGAGCGATTGCAAACTCACTACGAATGACTCAAGCGCTTCACATTGAAATTTCGGGATACTCCCCGCATATGCAGGAGGTGACCAATGAATTTAGACCTGCGCTTCCCGTTGAACAGCGGTCCAAATTGGGTGCCAAGTTAAAGGCCGGTGAAAGAGTTGTAAGTGTCGAGATCAATCCGCCACGAGGAATTGATGCCGACAAATTCTGTGAGCAGGTGTCGGCATTGGAGCAGTCCGGGGTGGAGTTTATCAACATTCCTGATGGCGCACGGGCCGTAGCCCGAATTGGTGCACTTCAGATGTCGACTTATATAAAAAAGAATTTCCACATCGAACCCATTCCGCATCTGACAGCAAGGGATAGAAACATCATAGGTCTACAATCGGATCTGTTGGGGGCTCATTTAAATGGAGTCCGAAACGTTCTTTTAGTAACGGGCGATCCTCCCAAATTAGGCAATGCTCCCAGTGCAACGGGTGTCTATGACGTTGATGCGATTGGTATGACTCACATTGTCTCTAGACTGAATCATGGCCTTGACCTTGGGGGCTCGAGCTTTGGCCGTCCAACAGAGTTTGTTATAGGGGTTGCCCTGAATCCAACGGCAGCGAATCAGGAGCTGGAGATAAAGCGACTTAAATATAAGTTAGAAGCGGGGGCCGATTTTATAATTACGCAGCCCATTTACGATTTTGAAGCTTTTCAAAAATTTTTAGATGCGGCGGGGGGATTTTCTTGTCCCATTCTCATGGGCATTTGGCCTTTAGTGAGCTTGCGTAATGCTGAATTTTTAAAGAATGAAGTGCCAGGGGTTTCTGTGCCTGATTGGGTGATCCAGGAAATGGAAAAGGCGGGGGAATCGAAAGAAGACGCCGTTAAGCGAGGATTGGAAATCGCCGTGAAAACCATGCAGCAGGCAGCTTCGGTGGTGGCAGGGTTTCAAGTCAGCGCTCCGTTTAATCGTGTCGAAGTTGCCGTGGAAGCGATCCGTGCACTTAATTGATTGGATAAAAAAGCAGAAATGGAATGATCGCGGTCGAGCTCTTGTGGATTTACTGGAGCAAAGGATTGTGATTCTGGACGGAGCCATGGGAACCATGATTCAGCGTCATCGTTTAGATGAAGCTGGGTATAGAGGGGATAGATTTAAAGATTTATCGCGTCCGCAAAAGGGAAATAACGATTTACTTGTCCTTAGCCAGCCGGAAATTATTTTCGACATTCACCGCCAATACCTTTTGGCGGGAGCAGACATCATTGAAACGAATACGTTCAATGCAACCTCAATCTCGATGGCAGATTTTGGAGCGGAAAGCCTAGTTCGCGAAATCAATTTACAGGCGGCCCAATTGGCTAAGAAAGCCTGTCTTGAAATTGAAAATTCTCAGCCCGGACGTAAGTGTTTTGTTGCGGGGTCGATTGGACCGACTAATCGTACGGCGTCCTTGTCTCCTGACGTAAGTAATCCGGGAATTCGTAACATAACCTTTGAAGAGCTGGCCGAGGCCTACCGTGAACAAGTTGAGGCTCTACTTGACGGGGGC
>JAPKGD010000171.1 GCA_026648125.1 Bdellovibrionales bacterium
TACGATGGTCAGCGCTCCCGAATCCATCGTCATCACGGCACCGTCATCACTCAATATCGCCAACTGATATTGGCCTGAAGGTTGGCCGTCTGCGAGCTTCAACTGACTCTCAAAACGAATCGCAAAATACTCATAAAGGGTAGTGCCATCGGCGGCGGCTAAAGTAATTCCACCTTGGGTCACGAAGCCGCGGTCAAATGGGCGAGTTGGAATAAACAATTGATTAAAGAAAAGTTCGATCTCTTCGACCTTAACTGCATTGGCAATATAATCTGAAGCGAGCGGATAAGTGGGAGCTCCGGGTGGAACGTAGAAAAGCTCACCCTTGAGACCCTGATCCCGGGCATCAGTACCTGTGCCATCCCCAAGTGGGTTACAGACATAGGTGTTCGGATCGGGAGTAGGAACAATGCCCACCTCCGTGCCCTGATCCTCTGCTTTGTCGAGCAGGCATCCTGCCAAGGCAAAAGCAGCCCCGGCGAGCATGGCCCGCATAAAAATTCCGTTCCGCATACGTCCTACTTTCTACCCCTAGTTTAAGGCTTCAGATCGCCTAAATGGTGAAAAACTAATCATAAATCCCTGAAATGACTCATTTTTGTACGAAATTAAGAAAGACTTTACCAATCCCTGATCTCGTCTTAATAAGTCAGGATCAATCTGAGACAAGCGGCTCTCGTCTTAGTGCACAAAAGCAATTGAAGTTTGCGCCCCAAACCGGTATACGATGGTCTTCGTTTTTTAAGGCAAAAAGCCACCAGAGAGGTTTTAGTTACATGGCGAATAAGACTGGGAAAGTCGCACGATTTAAGATTCAACGCCGGGTCGGTACTGAGTTACCGGGTCTGGGTAAACCAGGTGCTCTCGAGCGCCGCCCCTATCCTCCAGGTGAAAACGGCAATAAGCGCCGAAAGTATTCGGATTTCGCCCTTCGCTTGGAAGAAAAGCAAAAGGTTCGCGCTCACTACGCTCTTCGTGAAAAGCAGCTGCGCCGCTTTATTCGCGATGCGAAGCGAGGTTCAGCGTCGAACTGGGTTAATAAGCTTGTGGGCCTCCTTGAGTGCCGCTTAGATAACGTCATCTTCCGCTTGGGGTTTGCTCCTAGCATTCGCTCAGCTCGGCAGCTCATCAGCCATGGTCACGTTCGCGTGAACGGCCAAAAGGTTGATTTGGGCTCTTTTGTAGTTCCTCAAGGAGCGAAAGTTTCATTGAGCGACAAAGGCAAACAGAACCAGATCGTACTTCAGGCTCAAAAGGCTCCGCGCCTTGAAATGCCCGATTTCTTGCGCAAAGACAGTGAAGGTGGACAAGAATTTGGTTTAGTTCACGCGGTTCCAGGAACCGAGCATGTTCCCTTTCAGTTTGATTCGGGTCTATTTACAGAATATTACGCTGCTCGAAGCGTGTAATTAACGAGCATCCGTTAATTCCGTTTTGCGCACAAAGGCCGCTCTTGAGCGGCCTTTTTATTTTCTCTTAATAAAATTGAACGGATGGGGAGAATGTACGATCTCCCCAAAAAGAGATGTCTACTTCGCAAGCCCTACCAAGCCCTCTTTGAGCTTTTCTGTGGGCGGCTTAGGACCAATAAATATCGCTAAAAATCTTGCTCCAAAACCAGCACTGCTCAAGGTGCCACTGATGTTGCTTCGAGCTTTAATATCGTACTCCACTTTATCCGCTTCAATCTTGAACTCGAGAGTGGACTTATCGAGGAGGTCGGGCATCTTGTCCGTCAGCTGCTTCAAGGTCTTTTTAGACTCCTCACAAACGGCCTTATCTGCGCCACAGTTAGCGACCAGCCCTTTATTAAAGGCGTCGGCGATATCGGACTTTCCCACCCTTCTGAGAAAGTTCATCTTTAATATTTTTGGATCTTTGTTCTCCAATATGGCCTCAGGAGAAGTGTTTTTCTCTTTCATGTAAAGAGCCGCCACATAGACCTTAAAGGGCAGCCCAAATTTTTCGACCTTGCGAAGGCCAACCCCGTTCAATATTAATTTTTGCCCGGAAACTTCCGCCGAGGATGGGTAATCAACTCCCTCGATGGTTTCGCCACGGGCCCCAAAACAGAATGCGGCCAATAGTAAAACTGCAACCTGAGTTCTTAGTCCCATAAGATTCCTTTGTTGGGGTTTACTAGATCGAATCTCGGGGACGCCACGGTGTCAAGGTTTCAACTTTACTGCGACGATCTCTACACCTGTCGGAGCAGCGCGATGGGGATTCTAAAGAGGGGTTAGAACTAAAAAGCGGATACCGGCTTCCACGTCTTCACTGACTTCGAAGCGCTCAAGCAGTGACCGCCCGATGGTCGATTTGCAATCGGCACAGGCCTCAAAGGGAACCTCACTAAAGAGCCAAGGTCCAATCTGGAGGGCGGGAATTAGATTTTCAGAAGAAGGTTTTCGAATATCCCCGGAAACCATGTCTTTGATAAAGCGCTCATTGAGCTCGGTCTTTTCCTTTTCTAAATCAATCGAAACAAACTCCGCAGAGGTATCCCCTGCAAAGCGAACAGGAACCCAAAAGTTCTGACCATCTAAGGCGGGTAGGCGAATTATTCGCCGTACCGTCGTCGGCCCAGCCTCAACTGCGATCGGTGTCTTGTACTGGAGGAGTGTAGCAGCCCTCAAGCGCCAGCGCTCAGTCGAATAAGGAGCTCCCTCACTTAAACCCGCCACAAGACTCAGCGCCTCGTCAATAAGCCCCTCAGACTCCAATAACTCGACGAGCTTTTCGGCAGATCGATTTGCATCCGGACTCATGCTGACCGCGCGATATAGCACAATGCGCGCCTCTTCTCGCTCACCCCGCTCAATGAGACACTGAGCTTTCCAGTAGAGAGAGTCGGGCCCTTCGTGAGCTTGCCGTCGATAGCGCTCAAATATCTCTAGGGCTTGGCGGCAACGACCTTGATGGGCCTCGGCGATCGCTAGATTTGTCAGCGCGATTGCACTCTCAGGACGACCCCTCAACGCCTTAGAGAATACTCGAGCTGAACATTGAAAATCTCCAAGGCCATTGCAAATAGCCCCCCAATCCATCATTTCTGCAAAGGTTAGTCCCACAAAGGCGGATTTTATCTGCAACTTTGAAATTTCAATGGCCTGATAACGCCACCAAAACACTTGCCAACAAATGAGCAAAAAGGCGAGCCAACTCACCCATCGCCACCGACGCCGAAAAATACGAGTCATAAATATAATTTTGTCCGGAAGGTGAAAGTCTGACCACTCCCCCTCACCTTTACTGGACGTCCAGATGTGCACTCTTCTTGCAGAAAGTAGATAGCTCAGAGCTAAGAGACACGAAGGTTCTTTACTAACGTCGAGGAAACCAACATGGACGAGAGCAGCGCGCAACAGAAAGCAAAGATTGAGAATCGCCACCAAGCGTTTATTGAGCGGCAGAACCACTGCCCTCTTTGTGGCACCCAGCTTGAAATTCGCGTGGAGTCATACCTTGAGGATTACACCTTAAGAGAAGAAGCGCATTGCCCGGATTGCGATGTTCTCGCACGTGTCAAAGATCATAAGATGCATTAGTTGTCTGCCACTAAAATGACACTCGTCACGCCAAACATTTGGCACTTCAATAGATAACTTCAGATTTTTAGCGTTCGATAAAGCGAGTCTTGAGGGGGACGCAAAGTTGTGTTCGGTCGCTTCCAAAACTCGCTTGCGACAGTTGCCAAACTCTGAGGGAACGAGCCTGACTTTTGGCCAACTCCCCAGTCCGCCCAGCTGATCAGTTTAACCCCACTATAAAGCTCACTCAGCACCAAGGATAAGGTTCTCGCTTGAGCCTGCCAGTCCTCCAGCGACGCCGACTTCATTGCTGTAAGGTAAGAGTCCACTTGGCCGAGCCGAGCACGAGCGGTTTCCGCCACCACCTGAAGTTCTTTTGACTTGATTGCACTAAGTTGGGCTTCGATATCTTTTTTCATCACTTCCCATGCCTCGCTCTTTTGAAGAACGCGAAGCACATCGAGACTTAAAACATTGGTGGGTCCTTCCCAAATCGGAAAAACTTGGGCATCACGAAAGAGCACAGGAAGGCCTGAGTCTTCGAGGTAGCCCGTACCACCAAAGCCCTCAAGCACCTCACTCATCGTCCAAATTGAATGCTTTCCCGTATAAAGCTTTACCAATGGAGTAAGAAATCGCAATAGCACTGTGTCTTCTTGGCTCGCCTCATTGCATTCTTCTTTTCCTAAGAGCTCCGCCACAGTCAAAGTCAGAGCCAAACAAGTCACAAAATTAGTGAGATGGACGCCAAATGTCTCTTGGTAAAGCGGATGCTTTGCCATTGGTTTTCCAAAAACGATTCGCTTCTGAGAAAAATCCTCCCACAATGCCAAGCCCCTGCGCATCTGAGCCGTGGCACAAACTGAATTGTAGAGTCGAGTAATATTGAGCATTGTTGCAATATTCTTCACTCCTTGACCTGGCTCTCCCAACAATTGAGCTGGAACGCCATCAAGTTCGAGTTCTGCCGTGGGTAGCGCTTTTGTACCCAATTTATTCTTAAGACGAAGTACGCGAATATTATTTAATGATCCATCCGGACGGTGGGTTTCTAAATAAAATAACGAGAGCCCCTTTGAGCCCTCACTTGCGCCCTCAATTCTTCCAAGCGCTAGAGCCATTTGCGAAGTCACCGAAGACGTAAACCATTTGATACCACTCAACTCAAAATGATCTCCCTTTTGCCTTGCAACTGTGCTGGTCTCACTGACGTCGGATCCGCCGGTCTTTTCGGTCATCCACTGACCCGATGTCCAAAACTGTTTGGGGTCTCTCGAGGTCAATCGAGTCAAAGCTCTCGATTTGATTTCTTTAGGTGCCAAAACTTCAAGAATACGAGCAGCGCCATCTGTCATTGCCAGAGGGCAGCTAAAAACTGCAGACGAGGGGTGATAAAGATAAAGCTTCGCCAGCTGATAGAGACGGGAAAACCCGCCCAAGGAGCGCTCATAGCCTTCGGCCACGATGCCCTCTTCTGCGGCTATGGCAGCAAGTTTATCCCAGGCAGGAGACATTTCAATTTTGTCTATCCGTCTCCCCCATGCATCAAACTGGACAAGTCGCGGCTCTTGAGCTTCGGCTTGCTGAGCCAAATCCATCATCTCCGGCCCAACTCTGACTGCAAATCGCTCCAATTCTATTTTGGCTTTTTCGAATTGAGCCTTTGGAAGACGCCACTCTAAAAAGTGTTGAAGCCAATGATCACTGGCAAATTGATTTTGTAAAGCGGCCGGTTCTTGAACAAATTCTAT
>JAPKGD010000172.1 GCA_026648125.1 Bdellovibrionales bacterium
AATGCCTCCCACCACCGAAGCTCAAACCCGCAAAGAATTCATCGACCCTGCTCTGAAAAAGGCCGGCTGGGATGTGACGAATCCTGACCAGGTCGGCCTGGAAATTCCGGTAGACGGCTTTGACCCGCAAGCCTGGAAACGGCTCGCCGCCAAGTTGAAGCGGCTGCGGGAACGGACGTCCCAAGAGCGAAAGGTCTTTAGTGAAAAATTCGAAAAGGCGATCACGAGATTGTAGAAAAACGGATAAAGAATGACAGCAAATATAGCGATTAGCCCAGGGAGCATCATGGCCCACATGGCTGGTTTATCACGAAAGCTCTTTATCAAAATGGGCGTCCGGTAAATTGACCAAACCAAGAGAATGAGAAGTAGAAAGTTTCCTATCCACTTTAAGGCGATTCCAACCGTGCCGGGTTGAATCACCTCATTCATGACCGCGATTTGCTTTTCGGCTTCGATCTGCGCCATTCTTGCGGCTTCAATAGGCTCAATACTCCCACCCAGAACCGCCTGATAATACTTACGTAAGACATCCCAAACGGCGCGAATTTCGGGCACCAGAGGCATGGGTTGGGCATGAGACATAATTTCGCCGGATTGGCTCAATAAGGGATGATTTGCGATTTGTGGCTGATTTCTAAGCTCTAGACGAGAAGGAAGGGTCCCTACCCGTTCGGCAAAGCGCAATTGAACTTCGGGAGAAACCAAAAAGCGAATAAGTAAGAGTGCAGCCGCCTTTCGCCGCGGCTCTTTAACGTTGCTATTGAGTGAATAGCCCTTGGTGCTCACGAGGGGCGACGGCCAATTTCCGGTCGCAGAAATTTTTGGCAAGGGAGCTACGCCAAAGTCCACATTGGCCTTGAGATAATCGCCCCATGACCAGTCGCCGTTGACCAAAAATGCAGCTCGACCTTCTTTAAATAGCGCATTGGCCAGCTCGTAGTCACATTCCGGCGGAATGACTTTGTATTTAGTTTTTAAATCGCGAACGAACTGAAAGGCTTGGACCGTCGAGGAAGTGTTGAGTTGAGGAGCAAAATCCTTCGACAGGAAGTTTTCTCCAAAGCCAGCTATCCAGGGTACAAAAAAGAAGGGCTCAGTATAGTTAAAGACCAATCCCCACTGATCAATTTTTCCATCTCCGTCGAGATCTCGAGTCAGGTTCTGACTGAGAGAAATTAATTCGTCAGTGTCTCTTGGAGCTTTGCTTACAAGTTTGCGATTGTAGAGAAGCATTAAGTGATTTCCGACAGAATCCCCGATTGCATAGCGATGTTGTTTAAAGACCGGCACAGCGAGGGGGTCGAATTGTTTGAAGAAGTCATCGTCAAATTCGGATTCGAGAGGAGCAATAATACCCATCTCTGCAAAAGGACCAATTTGATCACTCGGGCCATAAATTAACTCGGGCCCAGAGCCCCCCATTGCAGCACTTTGAAAGGCCGAGCGAAGCTCCTCAGTCTCTCGGTAAGTGGCACGCACTTGAATATCCGGATGAAGACCTTCGAACTCTTTAAGAACCTCGGCGAGAACTTCTCGATGGCTGTAAATCATTTGGTGCCAAACCTGAAGACGCAAAGGCTCTTCGGCGCGGCTGGGGACGGCGCTTAAGCTGAGGCAAAGTAAAAGCGCCATCCAAAAAACTGTACGAATCGAGGACATTGCCATGAAAATTCTCGTCGTTTCTCACTGATAAAGAAATATTCGGGGGATACGACCATAGACGGAGCTTGTATTCAACCTCTTGATTCGGTAGCTTCCTCGGCTCCCCATTGTGCGGCGCGATAGGCGTGATGAGGGCTGTAACAACTGGAATTTATTGAGGCATGTATAAATCAGTTTTTTTTGGCTTTTTAGTTCTGTGTGGTGCTCTTGGGACTTCAAGGGCAAAAGCCGTTGATATTAGCCCTATAATTTATTTCAGGGGCGGCAGTGGAGTGACCAGTAAGTCGAGCCTTCCCGAGTGTTTCAACAATCAAGGGATTCCGGCCAATCCATTTCGTTTAGGTAATGAGTGTGGATATTATGGGGAGGTGGGAGCACGTTTCAATCAAACGCTCTCACCGGATTGGTCAATGGCCTTTCAATTTCGTCTGTCTTCAAGTGGCCCCAATCGATCGCAGTGGGAAGACAATGATAGCGATGGAAGAGACATTCAGTTCGTCGAGGCCTTTGTAAGTGGAGAATCGAATGGAATTCAGGGCTGGATTGGTGAGCGCTTTTATCGCGATATCGATTCGCACATCTTTGATTGGTATTATTTTGCTGAAATGAATGGGATAGGTGCTGGCCTTGCACAAATTCCGTTGGGGTCAGGGCATTTTAGCATCGCCCATTTGATTCAAGGTCGGGACAATTCATCCAGTCGCGGAAAAGCGGCCTTACAGGTGCTTGATACAAGATTTGATCAAAAAACAAAGGGCGGATTTCTTAAACTCTGGGCAGCGGTAGGAGCATCGCCCAGCTATGAAGAATCGGGTCAGCGATATCTCGCGCGTCAGGGGGGACTCATTGGCGCTCGTCACCAGTGGCTTTGGCCAGAAGGCTTTACAGATGTCGCTTTAGTTCATGGTCGAGGTGTGCTTGAAGGCATGAATATTTGGGGAAACACCCATGTCTCTGAGTCAGAACGCCACCTACAGCAATCGTGGCGTCACAGGTGGGTTATTAATTCGGCCGGAAAATTAAATTCGAAATTCGGCGCAATGGCCACGCTCGCCGGAGAATTTGCTAGCGATGGGAAGGATCGAAGTGACTGGCAAGCTCTTGGGATTCGACCAATTCTATTTATGGGCGATCACACCCAGGCCCTCGCCGAAGGCGGTTGTTCGCGAATTTGGACTGAGGCAGGAACTTCGATGAGAGTTTTGTGTCGTGCGACTATTGGACTTCAATGGAGTCTGGGAGATTCTGTCTGGTCAAGACCTGCGATGCGTTTGCTTTACACCCATTCCTGGTGGAATGACGAGAATGGAGCCAAGATTCCAGTGAGCGCGCCATCCTATGCTGGTGCCCGCCAAGGCGGAGCGCTCATCTATCAATTTGAACTTTGGCAATACTAACTTCATCGAGGCTGATGGCCCACTCGAAAACCGATGACATACTTTTTTGTGTCTAGATTAAATCGGTCTTTCAATATGGTCGACTGGCTTTCGACCGTCTCTCTGTCTTTATCATTAAAAATTTGGCGATTGCGAGTCTGCCAGTAGTTATAGGCAATCAAAGTCGGAGACACCGGCTGAAATCCCAAACTGAGTTTCGTCGCTTCAAGCCAAAGATTTTGAAAACACCAGCCGAGCTGGAAAAGAGAGGGGAAATTATTCTCCTCCACCTGGAGAAAGAATAACCCACCAGACCTCTCAAGCAGCGCTGCAATAGATTTCTTTGGCGCGATAACCGTAAGAGCTGGACGTAGCAAATCTCGAAGTTGGGAGGTGCGGTGAAGTGCATAAAATAACATTCGATCTGGAAGGTTCAAACCCAAATCAGAAATCCGAATGCCGACAGCTTCTGGGTCTTTAACTGCAGAAAAGTTGATTTCATCGAATAGCCCATCTAAAAAGACACGATTTGACCAGCGTATTCGCTCAAGCTCTACAAGGTGGGCAACCACATCTTTGCGAACCTCTGTGAGATTTTTGAGCCTCAGCAAAGAGTAAATCTCTGAAATGGAATAAAAGGAATCTCGTTCCGATTTGTTGAGAGGTTCTGTTGAAAGTGGCGTCCGACAGGTACGTCTTTTCTCGAGCGTGTCCAAAGAATAATCGGGGTGAATGAGGTCACGGTAGAAAAATTGAATATACACTTGGCCAGTTTCGAGATCATTTCTCGGATTTGAAATTGAATATTGAGCGTCATATCCATCCAGTGCGGCGAGAGATTGAAGGGTTTTTGCCAAGCAGCCAAGGGCGACGACAGAGGAGGATAGATCGAGATCCATTGGAGAACGAGAGTTTATATATGAAGATCTTATGCTCATCTCAAGGCTCGGAGGTCCGTCTCTCTTTACAATCACCTCCCAGGGGCGAGCATTGCCGCCCGACGGCGCAAGCCGGGCATTTTTGACCCATTTTTCTAGAAGGTCGGTGGTGAGTGACCTGAGATTGAGATGCTTTGACTCCGATGGCTGGTTCATGGGCGCCTCCGCATTCAAAATCTTGACTAATTGGTACTTGTTTAGAAATGTCTGTTTCCGGATCTCCATTTGGGGATTGCCGCTTTGGAAACAAAGAGGGAGATTGGCTCGGGGGGAGACCAAGTGACGTTGCCACCAGTGAGTTATAACGATATCGCCAAAGAGCTTGTTCGATCTCTCCGTGGAGATCTGAGTCAAAGGGACCTCAGTCAGCAGTTGGGATATAGCTTCAACCAGGTGGGAAAATGGGAAAAAGGCTTCAAACAGATTAAATGGCCCGATTTTTTAAAGTTGGCCCAATCTACTGGCGTTCCCATTGAGCGTCACTTTCGAGACTATTTTTGGCGTTTAGATAAAGACTTTGATGAATGGACCTCTCTCGATTGCATTGAAGAGAGCATGCATCTGTTTTTAACCCAAATGAAGATTTCGAAGTGGACTAAGAGAAAGTGGGCGGCACGCAGAGCGCCTGCTCCGGGCGCCCGAGACGGCCGCGGGCTGGGAGACGGCGGCCGCCCTGGTGTCGGTGCTGGGCGGCGCCGCGGCGGTCGCGTTCCTCTACCTGTTCCTGCGCGACGCCTTCGGGCGCGCGGTGGCCTCTGGGGGCGCGCTCCTGCTCGCGGTCCAGGGACGTGCGGTCGAGTACGCCTCGGACGTCCAGAGCGACGGCCCCTACCTGGGCCTCTACGCCGCCGGGTTGTGGGCGGGCTGGCGGGCCTGGCGCAGCGGCTCGCCGGCGCTGGCGGCGCTGGCGGGCATCGCGTCCGGGCTCGCCTACCTGACGCGGCCCGAGGGCCTGGGGCTCGCGCTCGTGCTCGCCGCGCTCGGGGTCGCCTCGATCGTGCGGCGGCGCTGGACGCCGCGCGCGGGCGCCGGCTGGCTCGTGGCGCTCGGCATGGCGACGGCGCTCTGCGCGGCGCCCTACGTGGTCGCGCTCCACGCGCTCACCGGCGAGTGGACGCTCACCCACAAGAAGTCGGTGGCGGCCCTGGTCGGCGCCGAACGGGGGGTGACGCCCGGCGCGCCGGTCCGGCCGCGGCCCGCGCCGCCCCCCGAGTCCGTCACGCCCGCACCGGCACCGGCCCCGGCCGGCGCGACGGCGACGCCCGCACCGGCACCGCCCGAGGCGACGGTCTCGCGAAGCG
>JAPKGD010000173.1 GCA_026648125.1 Bdellovibrionales bacterium
ATTCAATAAGGGTGCGTAAATTTCTGGTGCCCCTCATTTTATGCCTCCTCACCGGACCGGTGGGCTGCCGCTCCGCAAAGAGCGAAAATTCAACATTGAGTGTCCCCTACTTTAGAGTTCAGTGCGATTCGAATTTGGTGAGCTCATGCTCGGCGGAGAAATCTGGCTCCGCGGTTTGGATCGGGCTACTTGCAGAGCAAGTGGATTGCCAAAGTCACTTTAGCAGTCAGCCTGAAAACCAATCTTTCTTTCAGATTAACGATGCCTCAGGAAGCGCTCCCCTTGACTATGAGGTTCGCTTTCTCGTTGCTGAGATCTCTGAGTGGAAAAATTGGGCCGGCCTCCCCGTCACCAATCTTCCCAAAGGCACCTACACGAGCTGTGCTTTTATTGATCTGAACAATGATCAAAGATGGACCCCTGGAGAACCCTATAGCGAATCTTTGCTCGATCTCAATTTTCAGAGTATTGAACTTAAGGACTGGAGATAATTTATGTTTGCGAAGCTTTTTGATTTTCTCTTCGGCAAGACCCCACCAATTTTTGACAAAGACGGCTCTGTCCGACACGATTTACCCAAAGAGAAATGGGCTGCATGGCAGGCGCGATACGAACAAGGTGACGAGTACAATTGGCGCAATCATTCGGGAATGCGCGCCAAAGAAACTCGCAATTCAGACAAACGAAATCATTAATTCTTCAGTTTTTCCTTGCTGATTAACCCAAGGAGCTCGGTTCGGCTCAGGTTTTTCTCAATTTGTAGCCAGTAGCTCTCCGCCAATATTTTTCCCATCATTGGCCCCGGCTCGACGCCGACAGAGAGCAAATCTTCCCCCTTTAAAATTGGAGACGGCAATCGCCCGTCAGGCCCCATTCGGGAAGAATATAATTCAAGACACTTATTAAACTGACCCCAGTCCTTCTCTTGTCGGACCTCAAGAAATCCCTGCCATAACAAAAAGATCCAGACTGCATCTTCGCCATCGACTTCTGAGAGCTTTCTTCCTGTCTGAACTTTCTCTGATCTCAATAGAGGCATTAAACGCGTCAATTTTTGCGCCCGCTCTAGCTCTATGGACGATGCCTTGAGCCGCCCTAGCCAACGTCGAACATCAACGGCTCCATCTGTGAGGACCATGGCAAACCAGGAGAGCACAAAAGGGAGTGGTATCGCCATGGGTGCTGCTTTTAAGAAGAATAACGACCGCTGCCAAAGCCTAGTCTGCTGATCGACCAACTCGTTGAGTTCAGGAAGAACCACCTCAAGCAACTTCGAGCGAAACATTAACTCCCATCCATAACTTGCATAAGGAGAGTCTGATAACTTTCTTAGCTCCTCGATCTGGCGTTCAGAGGCCACCTGTACAACCTGACCGTAAGAGCGACAGATCGCCCTCCATGTTTCAGCTTCTATTTCAAAATTAAGCTGCGCAGCAAAGCGAATGGCCCGGATAACTCTTAATTTGTCTTCTTTGAATCGCTGGTCCGGCTGCCCCACAGCTCGTATCAGTTGGCTCTTAAGATCTTTGACGCCGCCCACTTCGTCGATAACGGATTGAGATTTCAAGTCAAAGAAGAGCGCATTGATGGTAAAGTCTCTGCGTGAGGCATCTTCTTTCAGATTTGCAAACAAAACGTGTTCAGGATGCCTGCCATCACGATAAGGCCCATCCCGCCGAAAGGTCGCGACCTCAACCGACACACCACCTTCTACAACGATCATTACACCAAAATCTCGTCCTACACCCACCGTTCGAGCGAAGACTCTTTCAACCTGGTCTGGTCGCGCATCTGTCGCCACATCGAAGTCGTGAAGCGTCCGTCCCAGCAATGCATCACGAACACACCCTCCCGCGAGAACGGCCTGAAACCCTTGTTCCTCAAGGCGTTCAATCACACGGCGTACCGATGACCACTGCGGGTGCTGGTTTAACCTTGTCAGGATTGCGGAGCTCATAAGATAGGAGTACAACACAATCGTGTTGAAGACCACATCAAGTCAGATACAAGAGATTCTGCGGCAGCATGGTATTGAACTTTGGGGAATCAGCGCCCTGACTAGACCTCTAACTTTCGAATACTACCGAAGATGGATCGAAGACGGAGCCCACGGAGAAATGGATTACCTCTCTTTACATAGTCCGCTGAAGGAAAACCCACAAGCCTTATTACCTCAAGCAAAGACAGCCCTCGTCGTCGCCATCAAATATCGCCCTCACCCTGAACCGATCAAGGATCTCCCAATTAAAGGTCTCAAAATTGCCTCCTATGCGCATGGTGCCGACTACCATTATTGGCTAAAAGAAAAGCTGGATTCCATTGTGCACCAATTGAAACAGACCGACCCCCAAGGGACTTTTCTTTGCATGACTGATTCGCACCCTGTTCTCGAGAGGGACCTCGCCGTGCGGGCGGGCCTGGGGTGGTTTGGTAAAAACACTTGTGTGATTCATCCGGAGCACGGCAGTTTCTTCTTGCTTGGAGAGATCTATACGGACCTTGAGCTCACGCCCTCAGTAATGCCTGTTGCCGATCACTGTGGCACCTGTCGGCGCTGTATTGACGCCTGCCCAACCGATGCTTTGGTCACACCAAACTACCTCGACGCTCGCCTTTGTATTTCTTATTGGACGATAGAAGCAAAAGGATCGCCGCCTGAGCACCTTCGCACAAAAATGGGCGCCTGGTTTTTTGGTTGTGACATTTGCCAACAAGTTTGCCCATGGAACGAGAAGGTCATTGGCAGGGAATTTTTACGAAACGAGCGCGCCTCTCAATTCGAGCGAGACCAGACCCTTGACGATATCCGTTTCATTCTTGGCGCAAGCAACAAGCACCTTCTTCGCGTATTTTCTGGAACCCCCCTTGTGCGCGCGGGGGGGCGCGGATTAAAGCGAAATGCGATTATTGTGGCGACAAATCTCAAACTCACGGAACTTTTGCCGGAAATCCGCTTGGTCGGACAAAATTCACCCGAACTCCAAGAGCTTTGCGACTGGGCTGTCAGGAGTTTGTCTTCTGATTTTTGACTCGAGATAGAAGATCGGCAAATTCCCCATCCACACGAACCGAGTCGGGCACTCCGCCATGAATTTCGGGACTAAACTGGCGATCCAACCACTCCAGGCGATCAATGAGGGTCCCGGCCATTTGGCTATTTGCCCCGGTGGATTCGCCTGAGTTCTTGATCAAATTATTCAATTCACCTGTCGCATCTAATAGCACCCCTACCGCCACGGTGAGGAGAGAGCTAAACGGCTCAAGGCGTGAGGCCTTATATCCCAAATTCTTCAAAAGCGCGGCGAGCCCAGCAATTTGCGCCGCGCCTGAAAATCCATCCAACTGCACCTGTTTGGCTCCGCCCATGATGCGATCCGCGTACTGGCCGAACGTCGATAAATGAGCCTCAGGGCTTTCTCCCCCTTCTCCCGCCTCAAGAACTTGGACCATCAAATCAACTAGCTCAAGAGCCTCTTGTTTGAAATTTCTTGACAATTCAGACATACTTTAATCAGTCTAGTCGCGGAGGCGCATTGGAAGCAAACATTAACGACTTTATTCCGGTTCGCCTGAGTACACTTCGCGGAGATCAAACTCTTCTTTTTGACGTTTACATTAAAGTTGCGGGCAAACAGATTCTCTACTGTCGAGAAGGTGATTCTTTCGACGGCACACGACTTCAGCGCCTCAAAGAAAAAAAGATCAAGCAACTTTTCATTAAACAAGAGAGCGAAGCGGGCTATCGACAGTACTTATCTCAGAATATTCAAGTCGCTTATGCAAACACGGCTGGTAAACCTATCGAAATGCGATCGATTATAATTAAAGGCCTTCAACAAGCTGCGACTGAAGAAGTTCTCGAGAACCCCACTGAAAAAATCTATTACGAAGCTTTTAAAGACGACACAAAACGCTACGTTGAATTTCTACTTATGGAACAGGCGTCTTTAAAACATATCCTCCTTGAAACCACCAGCGACTCCTCCGTCGCGCGCCATGGAGTCAATGTAGCAAGTCTTGCCGTGGCCATTGCAGAAAGCGTGGGAATTCAAGACACCACAAAGCTACAGCTACTCGCCACCGGCTGCCTTCTCCATGACATTGAACACGTTTACTCAGGACTCAATGTAGCTCGCCCTGTGAGTGAGATCAAAGGCGCGGACCTTAGCACTTACCGCAACCATACGGATCTCGGCGTTGCCCGACTTCAACAGTCCGAGTTTTATGACCAAATTGTTTTAAAAATTATTGGGCAGCACCATGAATATCAGAACGGAACTGGGTTTCCCAAGGGACTCAAAGAGCAGCATTTAGATGAAATGGTCATGATTGCAGCTGTTGCCGACACTTATGATCGGTATATAAATTATGAAGGAATCCCTCCTAAGGACGCGATTAAGCAGCTTCTGCTCGCTCGGGTTGGCCTTCTCCCACTCCCCCTCATTCAGAACTTAAATAATATTTTGAAGGAACGCGGGATTATTAACTAAACCGGAGCCTTTCCCGAATTAGGGTCTACAGCCAAAAAGTAGTCTTTGGCTCGATTCAAGCGATCAAAAAGGAGCCGCTCCATATCTTTGCGAACAAATAGGTCGTCGGCCAAATAGCCCAAAATCCCAAACGGCAATCGGTAGTCGACGTAATCCGTTACTATCGTTTGATTATCCCCATGATCTTCAAAGCGAATAGTGTGAATCCAATCTGCAAACAACCCTTCCGCCTGACGATAAGTGAGCCGAGCACCTTTGACGACCTCTTCAACCCTCAGGCGTACCGGCTGCGACAATCCATACCGAGTCATTAGGAGCTCATATTCGGCACCTCGGCGCAAGGACTCAGCCCCCCGCTTCACTTCCACCTCAAGATGGTCTTTGAGTAACTGCCCGAGACGAGCGGGATTACTCAAAAGATCATAGGCCTCAGGACGGGACGCTGGGAGAATGGCTGACACTTGTAGATGAGACATAAATTAAAATCTAACCCATGGAAGCCCTCACCTCAATAATGCGACGCGCAAGCATGAGGTGAAATACTTTGCCTGTCTTTACCGAATTTTCCTAAAACCCTCTTATGGCCCTCAACATATTTAGATTTCTCATCTTTTCACTCCTTGCATGGGCATCAAGCCCAGCGTCTGCTTTGCAAATTTCAGGTGAGATTCAGAGAAAGGGACATAGTCTATTTCTGCTCCCCGCAGACGGACAACGAATGCTCCTTGGGGCAAGCAACGATCGCGCCCTTTTGGATCTTCTG
>JAPKGD010000174.1 GCA_026648125.1 Bdellovibrionales bacterium
TCGAGATACGGGGCTTTGGCTTGAATTGTAATGGTGCTCGTTTTTAAATTAAGGCCCACCTTGGCCATATATCGAGAAGATCCAGCTTGTCCGATGATGTCCTCAAACTGCAACTGTCCAGATCGGTAGCGCACAAGAGCTTGAGGGTCTCCGAGAAAATAATCATCAAGCCATACTTTGCTGGCACTCGCTAAAAGAGTCACTCGGCCAACGTGAGCGTCCCCTTCGGTGGAGCCTTTGAGTTTTGCTTCACCTTCGAGCTTGAGATTGACTAGATTCTTGATGTCCGAGAAAGCGACTTTTTCGCCTTCAAAGTCCATTTTGAAACCCTTCTTGTAGAGAATTGTACCAGAAGACTTGCCCTTTGAATTGCTTCCCACTGCCAAATCGGCTTTGTAAGTCACTCCTTCAAGGTTCACGCCAAACTTTCCGGTTGCGCTCGCCTCAGCGAGGGCAATTATGGTTTTGTTCTCGGGGGCTCCTGTGTGTACCAGGAGATCGCGCGCTTTGGCTTCCGCCTGGCACTCCACCTCAATGCCCTCGAGAATCTTGCCAGTGCATTGACTTGTTGCCATGACGTTCAAATGGACTGGGACTTTGGGGATTCCAATGTTCTTCAAAAGTTGACCAATCTCCAGGCTTGCGACCTTAATGTCGGCAGAAATTGGGCCTTCTTTCTCGGGCTGAAAATCAAGCTTCTTTATCATGACCTGACCGGCCGAATTGCTGACCGAAAATTGACTTAAGCTCAAACGACTCTCTTTCCAGGTCAAATTTCCATCAAAATTGCCAACAATCCGTCCGGCCACTTCAAGGCCCGAACCTGAAGTGAGGCCAGATACTTTAAGTCGATCTTTTGAACCATTAATTTGTAACTCAGCTCCCACCTCGCCCTTCAGTTCGGGCAGCTGCGGCTGACGAAAGACACGCTCAAGATTTTTTATATCCTTCAAGTTGAGGTGAGTTCTTGTCTGCAAATCAAACTCTGAGCCCACGGAGCCTGCAGCGACTAAATAAGAAGAGCCCGCTTTGATCTTTAGGGCGCTAATCCGAAGCCCAGACTCCTCAAGAAGCGCCCGAGATGAAAATCCAAGGGGCAAGATATCGTGCGCACCTCGCCATTTAATCATCGCTTCAGGCGAATCAATAACGGCTAAAAAGCTGTTGCCGCGGCTTTCAATATTTAACGAGAGATTGGGCAAGTGGAGAGCAAAACCTTCTTCTTTCAATCGAGCGAAAACTTTGATTTTTTCAAGATTGAGCTCATCGATGGGGATCTCAAAAAGCTGACTAAACTGAAATGGCTTTTCTGCGCTCTTTGTGCGAGAGGCTGTTGAGGCGGAGGGCATTTGCTTGAGAACGAGTTTAAATTCTGCGCCTTTGACTCCGACATAAGAAAAACGAATTCGCCCGGTGAGGAGATGAAACCAGTTCAAGCGAACCGAGGCTTCATCAAGAGTTGTGGGCGCCAAGACGGGAAGGAGTTCTTTTTGCGGAAGAAGGCGTACTTCGGACAACATGATTCCAGGAGGGAAAAAACTCAATTGTAAATTTTTGGGCCAAATTCTTACTGGGAGTTTTTCAGAGCTCTGCTTTTCAACTTCTATTAACAGCCAATTTTCGAGCCGTGGAATATGGTATTCGACGAAGTATCCCAGTAAGAAAGAGAGTCCAGCCACCGAGAGAGTGAGCCAAATCAGCGCTTTATACTTTTTCATGGAGCCATGCCCCCGGACCACTCTTTTATTAGTGAGGCCGCGGAGCGATAGTTGGGCCGGATTGCCAAGATCGACTGGAGGAGCTCCATGGCTCGACTGGGCTGCTTAAGGCCCCAAAGCGCCTGCGCTCGATAGTACGTAATGGCAAAGGCTGTATCGGGGTCACTCCCATAGCGAATCTCGAGACCAGAAAGATGATCGAGGCACTCAATATGACGGTGGCTGTGAAGGAGTGAGTCCGCCTTGAGCCAATCGCACGCCAGATCGGGAGCACCGACATCTAGTAACTGAAGTGAAAAATCTTGCAGATCCATCATCGCAAATGCCACAGCGAATTCATAGCGGAACTCGGGCCGATGGGACAGGATGTTTTTAAGTTCCGTAAATGCCGCTTCCAGTGGTTTGCCCAGATCCACATCAAGATCGGTGAGCGTCCAATCGAGGGACCTCTCCGAGGGGCTTGAATGCTTACTCACGACGTGGCGAGCCCAACGCTCTTGAAACTCCGTTCGCAAACGAGAGATCTCCCCATCTTTGGGGTACATTTTATGGAGGAGCTCAATAAGTCGCTTTTCCTCATCCGCCATATTTTCGTTGCGAAAAAAGGCGAGCTTATCCAGAAGATTTTTGCGAAGCGCAGCGCGTTTCTCTTGTTGGATGCGCTGAACTTCCCTGCGAAACTCAAGAAGTAGGGGTATGACATTGTCGTAGGAGCGAGAAAGAACCAAGTCGCTCACTTCATTTTGTCGCCGAGCCCCTTTAATAATAGCTTCAATAACAAATTCGTCGGGTTTGAGTTTTGCTCGTGCAAGAAACTCCAAAAAGAAAGACCAGGGGACCAATCTTCGAAGGCGAAAGAGCTCAGGCAGATGTTCCCCAATTTGACTGAAGGCTCCTGCATTCCATGCGAACATAAAAATGGTTCTGCGATCTTCAGTACTCAAAGCTTCCGTGTAGAGTCGTGGAATCAGCTGCTCGAGAACCTCTCGCGGAGAGTACCGACTCAATAGAAGATTACGGATTTGCAATTCAATGTGGGGAGCGTCCGCCATGCCCCTATTATCCAGGTTATATATTGATAGCTCGAGGCCTAACCTGTTGCGGCAAGAGCTAGCAGGACCGAGCCCTACTTAATACTTACGCGCTCGACGTAAGTGCCGTCAGTTGTGTTAACCTTCAGTGTATCCCCCTCGTTGATATGAAGAGGGACCTGGACGATGTGGCCCGTTTCAAGCGTGGCGGGCTTATAAGTATTGGTTACCGTATTTCCCTTAAATCCAGGATCGGTCTGGGTCACCTTTAAGTTAACAGACTTTGGTAGTTCGACACCAACAGCACGGTCGTTAAAAAAGCAAATCTTTACCTCTAGATTTTCAATCAGAAAATTAGCGGAGTCCCCAATGAGCTCTGCAGAAAGAGCCAACTGCTCATAGTTGGTTTGGTCCATGAAATTAAAGCCCGATTCGTCTTTGTAGAGAAAGTTCATGTCGCGATACATGACATCTGGAATGCCAAATTTCTCGCCCGACTTGAAGGTTCTTTCGAGATTGCCACCGTTAATCAGGTGACGAAGCTTGGTGCGAGTGAATTGGTTTCCTTTGCCTGGTTTTACGTGTTGGAAATCTGTCACTGAATAGGGTTCGCCATCGAGAAGGATCTTAAGACCTTTTTTAAAATCACTCGTTTCGTACATACATTTTCCTTTAGAAAGCTAAAGGCGGAGGTGTACCGGGATTGATGGAAATTGTCACGTATTCCGTCGACGGGAGCGAATGCGGCTTTTTAGCTCATTTAATAGGGCAACTTTTTGTTCGAAGATGACTTCTTCCCGGCGGGGTGGGGGTGCAGAGGGGCTAGGGCTTGAGTCATCTTCTAAATGCCGTTGTCTTATTAATTTAAGTCGCCGAATAACCTCAGGATGGGCTCCGTGTAAGCGCTCCGCGCTCAAAAGTGACTGTTCCGCCCGATCAAAATCGTTTCGGACTATGAAGGCATCGGCTAAAGATAAATACCTTTCAAGATCTCTGGAGCGTCGCTCCTCATCGGAGGTGGCCGTACCTGAAAGGGGTCTAATTTGTTCCGCGGCCTCAGGTTCAAGTTCGTCCCGAGCATCCACAAATTGATGTAATTTTGTCATGGCAAAGACGTCTTCTTCATATTCGTCAGCCGTCAGACTCTCGAGCTTTTTGACCATGTTTTGGGCCCGAGAATCTTGAGGTGCCAAAAGAAGAAGCATCTTATAGGCTCTTAGGGCCTCTTTGGGCTTGCGAAGCTTAAGCTGGGTGTCACCGAGGAGGCTTTGCGCGAGAAGATTTTCAGGAGAGAGTTCGCTGGCCCGTAGAAATTCACTTTCGGCTTCAGAAAGTAATCCCTTTTCGAGGTAAAGGCGGCCTAACGCCACGCGTCCTCCGGCGAAATCGGGATGAAACGCGACTCCACGTTGGCAAATCTGAATGCCCTCGTCGATCAATCCCATTTTGCGGTAAGCCTCGGCCAATGGGGCAAATATTTTTGCCTTGGGATCGCTCTGCAGCATGAGTTGGTAACGCTCGACGAGAACGGGATTGACGTCAGTCATAGATTCATCTTGGCAGCTCGTGGCGCGATTTTCAATAAACTTGAATCGCTCTCTTAGGCTGGTGTTTAATGAATTCCGTCCAAGCGTTGGGGGAGCATTGATTATAATTGGCATTGACCCGGGCTCTAAGTTTACCGGCTTTGGGGTGATCTCTCAGTCAAATGAGGGGCTTAAGCATCTTGAACATGGTGTGGTGGAAACGCCACAGGGAGAGAGTTTTGCGGAGCGCTTGGCCTTTATTTCAGTTTCGCTCACGCCCGTTTTTCAGCGCTGGCCAGGGGCAATGACAGCCATTGAGCGCGTGTTTTTAGGTAAGAATGCGGATTCGGCCTTCAAACTTGGGCATGCACGAGGAGTTTGCCTCATGCTTGCCGGTCAATTCAAGAGCCCGGTATTTGAGTATGCGGCTCGCAAGGTTAAAAAGGTGGTCACAGGACATGGGGGAGCGGAAAAGGAGCATGTTCGCCTTGTTGTCAGTCAGTTGTTGCGATTGTCATTGAATGAAACTCGTTTGGATGCGAGCGATGCCTTGGCCCTCGCAATTTGTCATGCGCAGGAAGCGTTAATTGAAGAGAGGCTTAAAAGTCTAAAGGAAGTTCGATTATGATTGGTTATTTGCGCGGCGATGTTCAATGGGTCGACACAGAGTCGCTGATTTTGGTCTGTTCAGGCGTGGGTTACGATTTACTTTGTACTCCAGAGACTCTGAGCACAGTAGGAGCTGGAGAGACTTTGGAATTATGGGTTTACACCCAGGTCCGGGAGGACGCCATTCAGCTTTACGGATTTCGCAGTTTAGAAGAAAAGCAGATGTTTTTATCGCTGATAAAAGTCAATGGAGTCGGACCACGATCGGCCATGCATATATTGGGTGCTTCGCCGGTAGAAAAATTGGTTGAAATGATTAACCAAGGTGATGCCAAAGGGCTCTCGGGATTGCCTAAAGTGGG
>JAPKGD010000175.1 GCA_026648125.1 Bdellovibrionales bacterium
GTACAGGCCATCATGTAGCCACCGCTTGCGGCCACGCGATCTACACTGACGGTCAATTTTACCCCGTGGTTTTTGAGGCGCATCAACTGGGCCGCCGCCAATCCATAACCGTCAAAAGTTCCGCCGGTACTTTCAAGCTTTAGTAGGACCTCGTCATTGGGCTTAAGGGCCGCCAAAATTGCGGTCACCTCATCCCTTAAGCGTTCGACGCCAGTGGCGCGAATATCACCCTCAAAATTGAGTACAAAAAGGCGTGGGCGAGAGAATTTCTGACCCTTGTCACTTTTATGAGCCTTCTCTCTCTCTTTTCGCAAAGACTTGAGCGACTTTGGGTCTGAGCTGACACCCTGGATGGCGTCGGCAAAGGCATCAAAACGTTCACTCAGATTTTCCACTTCGAGTTGCTCTCGCGGGGGGCGAAAGCGGGTGAGCAAATTGGCGATGAGTATGAGGAGCGTGCCGAGGGCCGCCGTCAAAAGGACAGCTTTTCCAGCAAAACTAGCAATATCTAAAAGTGTTTCCATGCCACCTCAATAGAGCATGGGCTCACCTTTAGTCGAGGAAAAAGATCTGGCAATTGCGGGAGGGGTCTTTAAAGCCGAAACTATCTAATATGGTCATTTGGCTTTTGTTAATTGGTGTTTGGTCCCACGCTCAGGATGGTGCTAGCGGTGGCGAGGCGGCCCTCTTTCGGCGTGAGGTAAATCTCTTAAATGAGCGATATGAGGACTTTTTTGCGCGGCAGTCCGAGCAAGAGGCCTATTATAATTCGCTTAAAAAGGGGATTCCTGATGTTAAGGAAACACGAGAAAAGTACCTCGAAGCCTTAGAACGTGCCCGTAAAGAATTTCGTCGTGAGCCCCCTGCAGACACCTCTCAGGCCGAAGCTGAACATGAAGCCATGAAGCGAGCGGCCGAAGCTGTGCACGAGAGGTACCGTGAGGCCTATGTTCGACAGCAGGAGCAGCTGAGACGAATTTCTGAATCGGCTCGAAAAATCCCAGAGAACCAAGACGCTGGTTTGGAGTAAAAAACCGGTTTTGTTCAATTATTTGGCCCGCATTAGGGCGTCCAAATTCATTTCTGTTATTTCTGAAAGGCGCTTTAAAAAGAAATAAATAACAACGCCTGTGAAAACCATAAGTGGAAGGGCTATGGCGACATAACCCCAGCCGGTCATTCTCGCAATCTGCTCATTGAGGATTTGCGCTCGCTCGGCGTCGGGGAGTTCAAGAGAAATGGGTGTAAAAATGAGAAGTGCCAAGGCAAGGTTCATCGCGCTGCTCAGGCCAAACGAGCCAGCCAGCCACAGTGTGGAGCGCTTGCAAAGCTGAGCAAAGTCAGACTGGCGACCTTTTGTTGAAATGGCAGCGAGAATTTGCTCCATATGTAGGACCTGATCATTACAAATCATCATTTGAATAAATGGCCGTCTGGAAAAGCCAGACGCTGCTACGCCAACTCCAAGAATGGCAGGAAAAGCAGCCTCTTTGACTGCGAACCAAAGTCCCTCCAGTTTAAAAAGTGCAAATCCGCCAGTGATGCCGACATTCACCATGCCCAACAAAGAAATATAATTTTTGTGTCCCCGACTGAGGTAGTCCCAAATTCCGTAGGCGAGGGGAATCGCAAGCGCAACTCCCAATGCGATGACGGGCCCATGCTCACCAAGCCTCTTGCCTAACTGCTGAAGAATAATCACCGGCAAAATGATATTGAAAGCAAGGTTTAATAAGGGGTTTTCAGGCTTTGCAGTTTTGGGTGTTGAAGTCATGGGCCGACTCTCAACAAATTTCGAAGTTTTGTCAATTTGCGCACAGTATCTAAAGCACGGAAGGTAAGCCCTATTTGGACAAAATCATGAGAGTGCCGAACTTGGTTTTTTCACCCCAGCTCAAGGTGTCGGGACCACTCACCGCACCGTAACCGAAGCGAAAGGGAATATAACCATTCCAGCGGACGGATTTGAACGGGATTGGACCAGATTCTTCACAGGCCCCACTTGACCATACCCGTTGCCAAAGTTCCCGATCTTTCTCTTCGCCTTGCCAACAAATGGTTTGAGCAAAGAGGGTTTTGAGCTGCGGCTGGTACTTCATGCCAAACATTTTATGCGGGGGGGTGTATAGGCCATAGAGGTCGAGCTGCCATGAATTCGAAGCTTTTGCGTGAGTTAAAACATCGAAATAGGGAATTCCATCATCCGCCTGAATCACCAGAGATGTGGTGTTGAGAACCAAAGAATTGATGATCTTAAAGTTGGGCAAGTGAGATACAAAACTAGCCGCTTTATAAAAGGCGGAATCAAAGTTGTGTCTTCGTATAAATTCGCTGAATTGCGGTCGGCGGCTTATGTTCTGGTCACTTAAATCAAATTGGAAATAAAATATTTCAGCGACAGATTTATTAGGGCGTTCAAAGCGAATACGAACTCCGGCGATGTCGCCCTGATTTCGTGAAACGACCTCTCCAGATTTATCCAATGAAATCTCATCTATACTGAGAACACGAAAATTTTGAACCGCAAGTCCGGTGGCAATAATCGTCGTCGAACCCTTGTCCGCCAGATCCTTAGCCATATGCGATGTTATAAAATAGCTATTTTTTATGGCGTTACCATAGGCATTGGCGATTGCAGAAATTTTTTCTGCGATTGTTTGGTTGGAGAGCCGCGAGACATCGTCGAGTTGCCATGGAGGTTCAAGCCCCACCAAAAGCATTCTCTCAAAGTTTGGAAAAATGATTTGTGGAAATAAAACATCAGGTCCACCAAAAAGGTAAATAAGTCCCTTGGTCTTCTCAGCTTGGGGGACAGCTTGGGCAAAGAACCCGGCCATGTGAGGTTTGCTTCGCCAATTAAATAGGGATTGGGGTGAATTATAGAGCTGTTTAAGACTTCCACTGCTGCGGACCCCTTCTAACGGCAGCATTCCCGACAACACCATAGAGTCAAATTCGACTTTGGTGGTGGCCCAGCCGGGCACAGAAGTAACGAGGAGAGTGAAAATTAGAATTTTTAAGCTGTTCATTTTATCTTTCCGACCTTCTGCCCAAGTTTGGGTTGAAGCAAACGGGTCGTGCGCGGTGATCCATCAGAGGTGAAGCCTCAACGGTCTTAATTTCTTCAAGTCCTTTTACCAATCCGGCAAGACCAACCGATAAAACGGTGTAGAGCTCATTAAATCGAGAGCCGTGTATGTTTCGCGCTTCCCAGGAGGCCTCATTATTGGTTCGATTTAATGAAAATGTGAATTCACGCCAGCGTTCGCCATAAAAGGCCTTCATGTGCTGGCTTACTCCACGCCCCCCCATTTTCCGAACCGAATTCAGATGTTCAAGGGCTGGATCAATAAGCACTTTCGCTCGAATAAGGTCCACAGGATCAAAGTCCACCAGGTGGCCCATTCGAATAACAATCTCATCCGGAATTTGGTCCCGCAGATTATTCATTGGCGTAAGTATTTCTACGGTGTGGAGGATCTTATCAAAAGCAGAAAAAGTAACCCCGGCCGCGAAGGAGTGAATTGGAATCTCTAGAGCCTGGCCGAAGCGGACGGAGACGAGTTCTCCGCTTTCGGTGTTTTCGATCAAAGAAATGTCGAGCCCAGAAACAAATAGGTTTGAGCTGTATTCAAATTCAACACCCGAAGCGGTAACCGTAATGTCCACGGGCTCAATCGGCTTTTTGACACAGTCTCGGTAAAATAGAAGCTTGTGCGAAGTCGTCGCGGCAAAACTTGAAAAACCAAAGAATAGAAGGGCAGATAAAACGACGACTTTGACCATTTGGGGGTTTTATCATTCTTTGATGGAGCCAGCCAGATTGGCCACGAGGCTTGAGAAAAGTTTCCCGACCGATTAATAGTTCGACACACTAAAAGGAACCAGGTCCTATTTGCGGACGCACCGCTTTATTTGGGGAAGGGCATTGAGGAAACTAAAAGTTAAAAAGTCTAGTCTGCGACTTCGCTCTTCTTGAGAGCCTTGTTGAAGGCTTTGATGAGGGCCTCCTCGGCCGTTATTTTTTTGCATTCAGCAAAAACCTCGTAATTGCCATCGTCACGATGAAGCTTGAATGTTCTCGATCTAACGCCGCCAGCACGGTTCGCATCACTTAGTTTTAGCGAATCTACTTTAACCCAAGTATCGCGCACCTTGAGGAGGCCAATCGCGTGAAAAGAAAGGTAACCGACTTCATCAATCGTCGGTTGATCAGCCCTAGCCTTGGTTGCCAGTCTAAACATCTGATTATTAAAGGTCTTTACTAAGATGTTAAAGGGTCGAGAAGGATCAATGATCATTTCGCTTCCTTCAACGGTTTGCAGGCCACGGGGGGAAACCACTTCGAGGCTACATAGGGTAAGATCCGCATGGGCTAAGCTCGCGAAAAGCGAAAAAAAGATGAGCATATAGGATCTCATATTCTGTCCTCCAAATTTTATGGAGGACACTGTGCAAGACAAGTACCGACTCTAATTAATGGAGTTCAAAGCTGGTGAGTGGGGCCCTGTTAACGGTGCCAAATGTTGGAAAAAAGGCGGTGCCCCCTGTCGTGCGAACGCTTGCCGGGCGACTTCAAAGGGAGTCGCAGTGACGATTATGGCGAATTGAGTAAGTCTTCGACAGCTCCACACCCAAAGAGCACCTTATTGCATCTGGCATGCCTTGCATCACCTTCTATTTACATGAAATTGGCTGGAATATTAGTGACTAGTATATGGTTCTTAAGTCCCACGGTCGCCTCGGCGGCGGGACCGATTAAGGTACGGGGGATTGTTCATGAGCCAGAGCATATCAATGAATCGATCTACCAAAAGAGTGTTTTAGGAAATCAAACAGTAAAGGCGCACGTACGATTCGTTCCCTCATCTAATGGGACTTCATCTTATGAAATTCGACGTCATGCGAACCAGACGGTGGAAATTGTAATCTCTGCGGACCGGTGGGAGAACTCAGTTTCAAGAGACTCAGCTTACCTTAGAGATATTCTTTGGGAAGCTTACGCAAAATATGGGGCACAGATATTTAAATTAGATTCGGATCAGTTAGTTGATATTACAGGTAATACGCCCACTTACATTTTTGCAGTTCTTGATTCGATTGAGGCGTCCTTTCGCTGGAAGTGGCTTGATCTTAGAGATGAAGCGGTCAAAGAGCACATCCGCCAGAATGGCGAAGACCGAAGCAATGGTGAAAGCGCCTATTATAATGCATGGCAAAGGCTGAGAAC
>JAPKGD010000176.1 GCA_026648125.1 Bdellovibrionales bacterium
GTAGGAAGAACGACATCTGCCAATCGTGCAGTTTCTGTCAGAAACACATCCTGAACAACAGTAAAATCTGTCTTTTGGAAGGCTTCGAGTATCTCCTTACCATTTGGATAACTTACCAGGGGATTTTCTCCCATGATATAGAGGCCTTTTAATGCACCATTCCGCGCAAGTTCAAAAATATTCTTAGGCTCTTTCCTGAAGATATCATCGGAAAATTTTACTCCCCAGGCCAACGCTGTGGTTATTTACATGATGGATGTGTCGGGCTCAATGGGCGACGAGCAAAAGGAGATTGTTCGCCTGGAAAGTTTTTGGATTAATACTTGGCTGAAGCGAAACTATAAGGGCTTAGACACTCGCTTTATCATTCACGATGCAGCAGCCAAAGAAGTGGATGAAAAGACATTTTTCTCAACCAGCGAATCGGGCGGAACTTTAATTAGCTCGGCCTATAAGCTTTGTAAGAAGATGATTGAAGAAGAATACTCACCGTCAGAATGGAACATCTATCCGTTTCATTTTAGTGACGGTGACAATTGGAGCGGAGAAGACACTCGGCTGTGTATTAAGATGCTCAAGGAGTTCTTTTTACCGAGCGTCAATATGTTTGGTTATGGCCAGGTCGAGAGTAAATATGGAAGTGGTCAATTTTTAAAGGACCTCGAAAAGGCGCTCCCAGAGGAGCCTTCACTAGTGATGAGTAAAATTGAGAATCGCGATAAAATTATGGGCTCAATCAAAGAATTTCTGGGAAGGGGGCGATAGATCAAATGGCCAACTTAACCCAAGAGCTTGAAAGAGAAAGAATAAAGATTGAGCGCATTGCCCGCGAGTGTGGTTTGGATTTTTACGAGACCATATTTGAGATTGTTACCTATGATCAGCTCAACATGATTGCTTCCTATGGTGGGTTTCCCGTTCGTTATCCCCACTGGCGCTTTGGAATGGAGTACGAGCATCTCTCAAAATCTTATGAATATGGGCTATCTAAAATCTATGAGTTAGTGATCAATAATGACCCCTGTTACGCCTACTTAATGGAGGGGAATGAATTCATCGACCAAAAGCTGGTCATGGCCCATGTCTACGGACACTGTGACTTTTTTAAAAACAATCAGTGGTTTGCGCCAACCAATCGAAAAATGATGGATGGGATGGCCAATCATGCTACTCGTATTCGACGGTACATTGATCGATATGGCCAAGAAGTGGTCGAGGAGTTCATTGATAAATGTCTGAGCCTTGAAAACTTAATTGATCGGTACAGTCCCTATACGGATATCAAGATTCAGGTCCCTGAGGATATGGAGCCCGGTCCAGAGAGAGAGGGGGCGCGGTCTGATCGCCCGGGGCAGCTGAGAGTACATCGTGAATATATGGAGCCCTATATCAATCCACCGGATGTTCTCAAAAAGGCGGCTGAAGAAGAAATGCAACGGCTGGCGGAGGAGGGCGCGCCCCTTTATCCACCAAAGCCCGAGAAAGATGTTCTCCAATTTTTGATTCATAATGCTCCGCTCATGGCGTGGCAGCAAGATGTTATGTCCATCATCCGTGAGGAGGCTTATTACTACGCCCCACAAGGTATGACTAAAATCATGAATGAGGGATGGGCATCCTATTGGCATTCTCGGCTCATGACAGAAAAGATAATGAGCGATGCCGAAGTGATTGATTTTGCGGATCGACATAGCGGAACTATGGCCATGTCACCGACTGGATTTAATCCCTATAAAATCGGAATTGAGCTCTTTCGGGATATTGAAGAGCGATGGAATAAAGGCCGATTCGGAAAAGAGTGGGAAGAATGCGAAGACTTGGCAGAGCGGGCAAAATGGGATCGAAAGACCGGCCGGGGCCGAGAAAAGATCTTCGAAATTCGCCGTAACTACAATGATGTTACCTTTATCGATGAATTTTTGTCTGAGGAATTTTGCGTAAAAAATAAGATGTTCGTATACAAATTTAATAAACGTACCGGGCAATACGAAGTCGACACGAGAGATTTTCAGGCCATAAAGAAGAAGCTTCTTTTCCAGCTGACCAATTTTGGACAGCCCATCATCAGTGTTGTCGATGCAAATTTTAATAATCGTGGAGAATTACTGCTTACCCATCTCTATGAGGGGGTAGAAATGCAACCAGATTACATGCAAGAGACAATGAAGAATCTCTTTGCTATTTGGACGAGGCCGGTCAATGTGGCCACGGTTCTTGATGGTGAGCGGCGCATTGTTAGCTTCGACGGAAAAGAATTTAAAAATACCAACCTGTCCGACCTGCCGGTCGGTAATCAGAACGAATAGGCCAAAATATTAGTCGCGGTCGTTGGTGCTCGCAGACGTAAGTTCGCTAAGATCCTCGACGTTCTTCGCTTCCACACGAAAGAGCCAGCCATCGCCAAAGTTGTCTTCATTAATTAAATTTGGGTCTTCGACTACGGCCTCATTGACTTCGACAATTTGTCCCTCTACTGGGCTGTAAAGATTCATTGGGCCGGAGTCGGTTTCTATTTCGCCACAGATTTCATCTGGAGAAACTTCGTCATCCACGTTGGGTAAATTAATGGCAGTCACATCGGAGAGCTCCGACAATCCATCATCATTGATCCCAACGGTAACTATACCGTCTTCGACCATCACCCATTCATAACCCATATATGTTATTAGATCTTTCACGTTTCACCCCAATCGCTCGAGCACTCTACAAAGACAGGCACGGATCAGGCAATAAATTATCTTGGGCAAGCCCCCGGCAGAGTTCCGTAACCCCAGCCTTTTCTTTTTGGCGCAAAGTATCAGTGAGATCAATTAATGGAACCGTAAGAGGTTTAATCTTGTTCTTTCGGATGACCTTAAGAAGAACCTCAGAATTTTCTGTTTTGGTTAAGGCGAGCTCAATCTGCAGGGGAGCTTCCACTCTTTTCCCAGCGATTTCCAAAATCACATCACCGACCTTCATGATATTTGCACCTTCCTCGTCTGAGAAGCCCCTCACCAAGATGCCGCCCATAAAGTCTTGAGTTGTTGAATGAACGAGGTCGCGGCTGACCGCTTCAAATTGGGGTTGTCCAGCCAGTGACCTTCGTACCTTTACGCAGCGAAATGTGGTGGCAAATTTGGGAAGTTTCACTGTAACCGGATAGGCGTAGGTTCGGGCTGGAACAGGTTGGGCGGAAGAACCAGCAACGGGGCCGGGCGAAGTGAGTGTGGTGACCTGTGTCCGGGTGAGCTCGCCAGAAAACTCAACGGGGAGTTGCTGAATAACAGAGTACATCCCTTGAGAATGACAACGTTCATATGCCCCCAAAAGGGAGTACCTCAAGGCGTGCTCAGGTTTTGTGTGAGTATTTCCCTCAAACACGCTGATCGAAAAGCCTTCTTCAGAAGTAAGATCGTTATAGCTAAGCCCAAAGCCAGACTCATCTTTTACCTGGTAGGGAGTAGGCTTGGTAAAGCGCACAGTCGCGCATCCAGTGAATATTAAGGCGAGACAAGCCGCAAATCGAAACATGATTCCTCCATAAGTCCAAAAACAAAAGGGGCGCAAAAGCACCCCTCTGATTCTAGCCAGAATTCTTCTGATCTTACATGTCGAAATACAGGTAGAACTCGTAAGGCGACGGTCTTTGCTGCATTGGAATGAGTTCGCGATCGTACTTGTAAGCGACCCAGGTGTTTAAGAAATCCTGAGAAAAAACGTCTCCCTTGAGCAAAAAGGAACTATCATTTTTAAGATTAGCGAGTGCTTCATCCAAAGTTGCTGGCACAGAAGGTACCTTTTGCGCTTCCTCTGGGGCGAGACCGTAAATATCCTTATCAAGAGGATCACCTGGATTAATCTTATTTACGATGCCATCAATCCCTGCCATCAACATGGCGGCAAATGCCAAATACACATTGGCGCTAGGGTCAGGAGTTCTAAACTCAATACGCTTAGCCTTGGGACTTGGACCTGTGTTCGGAATTCGCATTGCAGCCGATCGATTTCGGTAGCTGTAAGCGAGTTTCACTGGAGCTTCAAAGCCCGGCACCAAACGTTTGTAGGAGTTGGTGGTTGGATTGGTAATGGCACAAAGAGCTGGAGCGTGTTTCAAAACACCGCCAATATAATGAAGGGCATTCTGCGAAAGGCCAGCGTATTTGTCCCCGGCAAACAAGGGTTCATTGTTCTTCCACAAAGACATGTGGCAATGCATTCCAGAGCCGTTATCTCCAAAGATTGGCTTTGGCATAAACGTCGCCGTTTTGCCGTGCCGGCGGGCCACGTTTTTCACAATGTATTTAAACCACATCATTTTGTCGGCCACTTCGACCAGAGTATCAAAGCGAATATTGATTTCGCCTTGTCCCGCTGTAGCCACTTCGTGGTGCTGTCTCTCGACATTGATTCCGCACTTTTCGAGCTCAAGGCAGATCTCAGTTCTTAAATCATGCAGAGAGTCGATGGGCAGAGCGGGAAAATAGCCCTCTTTATGACGTGGCTTGTAGCCCAAATTGCGTCCGCCTTCGTCGCGGCCTGTGTTCCAAGTCGCTTCATCTGAGTCAACATGGTAAAAGCCGCCGTAAGCGGTCTGCTCATATCTCACATCGTCAAAAATAAAGAATTCAGCCTCTGGACCGAAGAAAGCTGTGTCGGCGATACCAGTGGACTTTAAAAAGGCCACTGCCTTTTTGGCGATCTGGCGAGGGTCACGATCATAGGGCTCATGCGTATCCGGAGTTACCACATCACAAATGAGTGAAAGTGTAGGAGCCTCCATAAAGGGATCAATTTTGGCCGATTTGGGATCAGGTAAAACGGTCATGTCTGACTCATGAATGCTGCGCCATCCGCGGATGGAGCTGCCGTCGATACTGAGTCCTTCTTCGAAGGTTCCCTCTGAAAGCTCACTCATAGGAATGGTGAAGTGCTGCCACATTCCAGGCAGATCCACAAATTTGAGGTCAACCATCTTGGCGCCTCTCTCTTTGGCAAACTTAATGACTTCGGTCGGTGTCATAGGGCCTCCGGATTAGGTGTTGGGTTAAAAGAGCAACAAAAAGGAAATTTCAATTTAAAGCGCCTCATGGTCCCTTTCGCCGGTTCGAATGCGAACTGCCATTTCGAGCGGGTATACAAAGATTTTTCCATCACCAATTTTGCCTGTTCTTGCTGATTCGGTGATGGCCGCAATCGCCGGCTCAACCATTTCATCAGAAACACAAATATCAATTTTCACTTT
>JAPKGD010000177.1 GCA_026648125.1 Bdellovibrionales bacterium
AGCGGTCGATGAGGCCCATTGCATCAGTCAGTGGGGTCACGATTTTCGGCCTGAATATGGAAGAATTGGTGAATATCGAAAAGACTTAGGCAACCCACCCACTTTGGCGCTCACGGCGACGGCAACGCAAAAGGTCCAAGAAGAAATCTTGACCAGTCTCGGCTTTAATAATGGGCGAGTTTGGAATGTGGGCATGGAGCGCCCGAACCTTTTTCTCTCAGTGTTTGAAGTGCATGGCTTGGATGAAAAAATCCAACGTCTCGTAGCTCTGAGGCATGTTCATGCAGGGCCCATTATTGTGTATTTCTCACTCATCTCCTCTCTTATGAAAATGAGCGAAGCGTTGAGAAAGTTGAGTTTGGACCATGTTATCTATCATGGGCAACTCAAGGATTCTGATCGATTACGTGCGCAGAAGGCTTTTATGAAGGGTCAATGTGATTTGATCTTGGCAACTCCGGCCTTTGGCCTCGGAGTTGATAAGGCAAACGTTCGTGCCGTTGCGCATGCTGAGGTTCCAGGCTCCATTGAGTCCTATTATCAAGAGGTCGGGCGCGCCGGACGAGATGGTGCAGAGTCGACCTGTGAACTGTATTATGACCCAGATGATGCTTCTATTCAGATGGATTTTATAAAGTGGGCCAATCCAGACCCAGAATTTGTTCGAAGTGTGTTTCTGCTCCTACAAAGAAATGAATCTCGGGTGCGCCAGGAGGGTGCTGAGTTTCTTCGCACGCAGTTACATTTTTATCACAGTCGAGATTACCGTTTGGAGACGGCACTCAACTGGTTGGAACGCTGGGGGTGTATTGAATTTCGGCACCATGACTTTCGAAATCTTAAGGTGATTTCGGAAATCGACGGTCAATGGCTGACCCAAGAGATCTATGAGCAGCGGCGACGGGTACAGAACGAGAAGCTATTGGCGATGATCCAGTGGCTTAAGCCTGACGGTGGCTGCCGAAAGGTAAGAATTTATCAGTATTTTGGACATGCTCAAAGCACGCCTTGTGGGCGGTGCGATGTCTGTCGAGGTTAGCGCTATGAAGGCGGCGGTCATTGAGAGAAAGACGTTTCCAGATCCAAAAGACGGCTTGGCAGATGGACTTATTATGGTAGGAGGCAAGCTGACGCCTCAAACTCTTCTTGAAGCCTATAGTTTTGGGATATTTCCGTGGCCACAAGAAGGTTACCCTATGCTTTGGTTTTCGCCTGAACAGAGGGGTGTCATTGATTTTTCTAAAGTTCATCTGCCACAGAGCTTTAAGAAATTTTTGAAGCGTTGTGAGTGGACGATAAGAACGAATACCAGTTTTGCGAGTGTCATCGAAAAGTGCTCTCGAGCAAAGCGGCCCGGTCAGAATGGCACATGGATTAATGCAGAAATAAAGCGAGCCTATGTTGAATTTCACCGCCTCGGATATGCCCATAGTGTAGAGTGTTGGGAGGGAGATGAGCTTATAGGCGGCCTTTATGGAGTTTTTGTGGCGGGGGTTTTTGCCGGAGAGAGTATGTTTTTTGAACGAGCAAATGCTTCAAAATATTGCCTTTGGTGGTTAATCGATAGGCTACAGGAATCCGGACACACATGGATGGACACGCAAATGGTCACGCCGGTGGTCAAATCTTTTGGCGGCTATACAATATCCCGAAATTCTTTTTTGCGTAGGCTTGAAAAGGCGAAGCAAGAAGGAAGAGGATTACCGTTTACTCACCAAACTTAATACGTTGTCCCCAAGGCGATCCTCTCTCGGGATCGTAACTGGGAGTGGGGCGACTGAGGAGATAGAGAATGCCAAAGGTGAGAAGTGTTGAGAGTAAATTCATGAGGATCTTCCAACCATGCTCATTCAGAAACTCACGAACAACATGCAGTTTGGCATAGCGCTGGGCTCTGATGATGTCGTGAAACTTTTCTTGCAGGTGAAGGCGAATCGCTTCGCGGTGCCCCCGAGGGAGTTGGTGAAACTGAAGGCCGACCAAGACGCCGGGATCTTCATCTGGATTATTGCGATTCCACCAGGGGTGTTGGTCAACTTCTTCTAGGCGAACCACTTTGGCAAACCAGGCAATCTGCTCGCCTCCGGGAACGGGAAATTCCACCTTTAGGAATTCTCCAATGCGAGGGGCACTCGTTCGATCTATGATAAACGCCAGACCCGTCTCCGAAACGTTTACAAATCGAGTTGAGAACGATCGATTGTGAACGTGATTGGGAGCAAATCTTAGCATTTGATTGTCGTTGGGGCGCAAGATGTACCTGGGGGCCCGAGCGACAAAGCGGCGTAAAGGGTTTGCCATAAATATTCTATCGGAATTCCCGCGGGCCAGGTTGAGGTCTGAGGCTGGGCTATGGTACGACTCTGGTCTTAGGAATAGGTCAAAGAGGGAGAAGCCTCGTGTGTGCACAATTCATGGTCCAAGGTCCTGCACGGGCCATTGCCGACCGCTACTTTGCGAAGCTAAGCCCTGAGCTCGCGAGCCGAGTCTATGATGATCGCGTTGTGCCGTTTCATAAAGCGCCAGTTCTTGTTGATATCGACGGGCAACGCTGGCTCAAAGAAATGCGATTTCATTTAACTCCTCGCTGGGCCAAAGAAGCCAAGGTGAAATGGGCGACCTACAATGCTCGGATTGAAGGAATTGAAGAGAAAGCATCTTTTCGCCATGCATTTCGTCACAAACACTGCGTGGTCCTTCTTAACGGTTTTGTCGAAGCCATTTATTTGGGAGAGCACGCCGGATATATGGTGCAGTTTCGCCGGCGGGATGATGATTTGATTCCAGCCGCAGGAATTTTTGATGAGTGGGTAGACCCTAAGACAGGTGAAGTTCTCGAGTCTTTTGCAATTCTCACAGATGTTCCCGAGCCATTTGTAGAATTGAATGGCCATGATCGGGAACCTATTTTTGTAAAAGATCAGGACATTAGTGGATGGTTGCAAAGCGGTGGCCGCGAGCCAGAAATTCTGAGAGGTTGGCTCAGGGATCATCGAGAACCGCAAGATTTAAAAGTGACCCGTGATCGCGCCATGCGCCCGGGCTGGGAGAAACGAATTCCGAAGGATGACGAATGAAATCCTATCAAACTGTAGAGCGTTACTGCCGACGTCTGGCCCACCTCGGGCATCTTCAAGCCATAGCGGGTTGGGATGAGGCGGTGATGATGCCAAAGGGCGGAGCGGAAATGAGAGGGGCGGCGCTGGCTGAACTTGCTGGATTAAGAGCAGAAATTTTTAGAAAGAGCGAGTTTTCAGAAGCGCTGGATCAGGCCGAAAGTGAAAGTGCCGCGTTGAATGAGTGGCAAAAGGCCAATTTGCGCGAAGCACGAATGCACCACCGCCATATGATGGCTGTGGATCCCAAGCTCTTTGAAGAAAAGGCGAGGCTTACGGTCATCTGCGAACAAGCATGGCGAGAGCTGCGTGCAGCCAACAATTGGAAGGAGTTTCAGCCTTACCTCAAGCGCTTATTAACCCTCGTTCAAGAAGAGGCAAAGTCGAGAGCATCGGCTTCTGGACTTCCCGTTTACGATGCCATGCTGGAGATGTATGAACCCGGCCTTACGACGGCTACGGTTGATCGAGTCTTTAATCAACTTAAGCAGGTTCTTCCCGATTTAATTGAGCGCGTGATCGATCGGCAAAAATCAAGGCAGGTCACTCATTTGGGCCGAACGGTTCCTGTCGATAAGCAAAAGCCAATGATGCGGGATTTTATGAACTGGGTTGGATTTAATTTTGATCACGGACGTTTAGATGAGAGCCACCACCCATTCTGTGGAGGCGTTCCGGACGACGTTCGCTTAACAACTCGGTATTCGGAGAGCGATTTTCTTTCTGGGTTGATGGGCGTTCTTCATGAAACCGGCCATGCGCTATATGAACAAAATCTTCCCAAAGAGTGGCGCGAGCAACCCATCGGTCAAGCTCGGGGAATGGCCGTTCATGAGAGCCAAAGCTTATTTGTAGAAATGCAAATAGGGCGGAGTCGTGAATTCTGGCAATATGCGGCGCCCATCTTGAAGCGATCTTTGGGAGAATCTCACGATCCCCATCATTTTTGGGATCCAGAGAATCTCTTCTTTGAGGCCTCTCGGGTGGAGAAGAGTTACATTCGCGTCGATGCGGACGAAGTGACATATCCAGCTCATGTGATATTACGCTATGAGATTGAGAAAGCCCTGTTACTTGGTGACCTCGCGGTAGAAGATCTTCCTGTGGTATGGGATGAAAAAATGCGGGCCTATTTAGCGCTCTCCACCTTAGGCAATGATGCCAACGGTTGTATGCAGGATGTGCATTGGCCCGCAGGTCTCTTTGGGTATTTTCCGTCCTACACCCTGGGAGCAATTATCGCTGCACAATTATTTTCAACCGTAGAAAAGGATTTGGGACGTCCGCGAGAAATGATTGCCCGTGGGGAAGTTGCGCCCATCATGAGTTGGTTAAAGGAAAAGGTTTGGAGTGTGGGTTCTCATCAAACGACAGAGGGATTGTTAAAGCAGGCAACGGGTCGAGGGCTGGATATTGAACCATTTCTCCTTCACCTGGAAACCCGGTACCTGATGGGTTGAGTTCGCTTAGTCCCAGTCAAATGTCCATAAGATGAAGGGACCTGAGATGGCGCCGATGGCATCGGCGCCTAGGTCCTCAAGCTCCATGTCCTTATCAAAGACTTCTTTGGCGGCACCTATAAATACAACGGTGCTAAAGCTTGTAATAAGGGAGTCCCAAGGGGATAGGCCGAGATGGCGGGATGTTACATATCCGGCCGCAGAGAGTGCTGCTGATATACCGGCATGTGCCTGACGGTCTTTGGACCAGAATTCTCCGCCAGAGGCCTCGACCTCAGGCGTAGTTAGGGCCAAAAGGCATAGGATTATCAGGGTGGAACATCTTAAAATAGAAGGAGTGAAACCTTCTCGCTTTTGGCCCATCATTTTAACCGTATCACTAATTGGAACAGCTTCCAATACAGCTTGGGGGGCTAAGCGCCCTGCTGATGTTCGTGTTCTTCCTGTTCATGGTGATGCGCTACTGGCAGGACAACATCATCCAGCCGTACGACCGGGAGTGGCGCAAGCGCCTGCGCGACGTGATCAACAACCGCGACCACAACCTGCCGGAGATCGACAAGTACAACATCGGACAGAAGCAGCTGTTCTGGACGATGGTCGTCACGATGGTGCTGCTGCTCGTGTCGGGCAT
>JAPKGD010000178.1 GCA_026648125.1 Bdellovibrionales bacterium
GGTACCTTATCAGCATTTGGAACTCAGGAAATATGTCCACGATAATAAGAGTCTTTGATCCTTTGGCTGAAAGTAAACCTTTGGTCTATGAGAAGTATTCGTTGGGGCAAATTCAATACCGAGTTTTGAGCGATGGTTTGGAAGTAACAATAAATCAGCCAAGATCTCTAGAACCGGTGCCAAAAATCGTTAAAGTCACCTGGAAGGCCGGTGGCTCATGAGACGGCTTTGGATCATTCTCTTGGTCTTTGCGACATCATTCGGTTTAGAAGCGAAGACGAAGTGGGTCAAAAAGAGGAGCAAATTTAAAACGGAATGTCGGGCGTCCGAACTGCGTCGACAGGATTGTGAACTCCGAACTTCCGGCGTGAAAATTGGTCTGCATAAAGACAAATTTCGCTTTGATGATGGCAAATGGTTGGCGACCCAAGATCTGCCCATTTCTGGAGATCAGGTTGAATGGAAGAGAGTGCGAATTTTACAGATGTCCAAACGGACTCTCATCGAGTTTTGGGTTTGGGGAGAAGTTGAGAAGGAAAGTCAGCTTCAGCCCCTTCACTGGGTGGTCCTTGAAATTGGTCAGTTTGAAAAGCCAGTTCGTATCAATCAGGTCGTGCAAAGGCGTAAGCGCCTCAATGGAAGGGCTCTGGCTGGCCAAATGCAAAAGAAAGCAAAATACCATTACGATCCACTGGAAAAGCATGCCCTGTCCTTTCATGGCGGATACATCCAATGGAAAGCCGGAAAGGCCTCCGGACAATTTTAGGCGCTTGCAAGTCCAATCCGTGCCTTCTATGATCAGGTCATGAAATTTACTCCTTTAAGTGGAAGAGAGTTCCCGAGATTTTCTGCGATTAAGACTTTTTTTCGCTTACCTCATGTATCTGTAAACGAAAAATTTGACGTGGCTCTGGTCGGTGTTCCTTACGACGGGGGTGTGTCTTACAGACCTGGCGCTCGCTTTGGACCGAGTCACGTGAGAGAAGCATCTTCCTTAGGCCGAGGTTTTCACTGGAGTCGGGGCGTTTCACTGTTTGAAAATCTAAAAGTCGCCGATGTGGGTGATTGCCCGATCGTTCCCATTGACCAAGAAAAGACCTACGCCTCAATTGAAAAATTCTTTGGAGCTTTGGCAAAGACCAAGAAATTTGTCGCCGTGGGCGGGGACCACTCGATCACATTACCGCTGCTTCGGGCAGCCAAAAAAGCGGCGGGAGAGCCACTGAACCTCATTCACTTCGACGCACATTTGGATACCTATCCCGCGGCATGGGATTGTGAATACCATCACGGAGCTTTTCTCAGACATGCCGTCGAGGAAAAATTGATCGTTCCCAAGCAAAGTCTTCAGATTGGGCTGCGAGGGCCGCTGGCCGGTGGTGATGATCTCGATTTTGTTAAGAAGCATGGCTTAAGGGCGACAACAGTGGATGACTTGAAATCAGTGGGCTTAAAAAAGTTCATTGAGACTCTGCCCAATTTTTCGAAGGGATCGACCTACGTTACTTTTGACATTGATTGCTTGGATCCTGCCTTCGCGCCTGGAACAGGAACTCCGGTGGTCGGCGGTTTAACAACCTATGAGACCCAACAAATCTTAAGGTCGCTAAAAATAAAGAATCTTGTTGCTGGCGATATCGTCGAAGTCTGTCCGGCCTATGATCAATCTGATATTACGGCTCTTGCGGCCGTTGATGTGATGTTTGAGCTGATGTGTTTAATGTCTTAAGAATTGTGCACCGATCACCCCAGGGAGTGATCGGCGTTGCACAAGCGATGCCTTACATCGACTTCTTGCCGTGACCCATTCCACCATGCATTTTGCCGTACATGGACATGTAGGTCTTCGCATCAAATTTCCACGTGCCATCGACGTTGACGAAGGGAATGAAACGCTTTGTTCCCTCAGCCTGAGCAGACACATAGGCATGCTCACCGGCAATGTCTTCCGTCTGGCAAGTGATGCCCTTGATCTTTGACATATACTCAGTGCCCATCTTGCCAAACTTCATTTTGCCTTTGGCCTTCTTGCCTTCGTAATGGAAGGACAGATTCTTGAACTGCTCAAAATTGTCGGTTTTAGCGGCCTCGACTAATTTTCCACAGACTTGGGTGGGCGTTTCAGTTGTTGTTGTCGTTGTTGTGGTGCCTTCACTCCATGCAGATAATCCGCACAAAGCAACGGCCGCGATAAGAATTCGTCGCATCGGAACCTCCTTATAAGATGGATCATTCCATACCCTGAGTGAAATCTCCGTCAAGGATTGCGGACAGTCCCGGCCAAATGACCAGGCAATTTATCGGAGTGCATTAGAAACTATTGGATAGAGAGGTAATGAGAAGCCTTCTTTCGAGCTTCTTCAATACCGCCGCGGTTTGGCACAGCGCCTTGAGCAAAATCAGGACGTCCGCCACCTTTTCCACCCATCGCGGAAGCAATTTCTCCAAGAAGCTTTCCAGCATTGATATCTGGCACTAAATTTTTGGACACGGACACAATGAGTGGGTGAGTCCCATCACCTTGGCCGACGACCACAACGACGCCCGACTGAAGCTTGTCCCTTAAGCGATCAGAAATATCGCTGAGCACTTTTCGGTCATCAAGAGGTAAATCGGCGAAGACCAATCGACCGCTTTTTCCCTTTGTTGAAAACTGAAGAGAGTTAGCGAGAAGTTGATCCAAGTCCACCTGTTGCGACTTTGCCCCTTGAAGTTGCTTTTCCAACGCCTTTTTCTCGTCCTTCGCTGAATCAATCCAATGAACTAAAGCAAAGTTCCCGCTGCGCGGCCCCTCACTCATGAATTTAGCGTAGTTTTCATGGATGCCAGCGGCTTCACGGGCACGCAAATTCTCTCGCGTACTCCACAGAGCAAACTGCACGGCCGCTTCACCGGTGATGGCTTCAATTCGGCGTACACCAGAGCTTACTCCACCTTCGGAAATGATCTTAAACATGCGAATGGCCGCCGTGTTGAAAACATGAGTTCCCCCACACAGCTCCATTGAGAAGTCGCCCATACGTACGACGCGCACTTCATCTCCATACTTTTCTCCAAAGAGGGCCATAGCACCTGCTTTGACTGCATTTTCAGGAGTCATGACAGACGTCTCAACCGCACGGGAAGCGCCGATTTCAGAGTTCACCAAGTCCTCGAGATTTTGAACTTCACTTGCGCTCAGTGGACGATTGTGAGTGAAATCAAAGCGCAGCCGATCGGCCTCAACCAATGAACCAGCTTGGGTGACATGCTCTCCTAAGATTTTGCGTAAGGCGGCGTGGAGCAAATGGGTTGCCGAATGGTTGTTTGCGGTGGCCCGTCTTTTAGAATCTGTGACCAGAAGGTGGCAGGTGTCGCCAATTGCGAACTCACCATCTGTCACGCGAACGTGATGTAAAAAAATATCATTTTGCTTGGTGCAATCGAGAACTTCGGCCGTACCATTGGCGCCGCGAATAAGTCCTGTATCTCCAACCTGGCCGCCACTTTCTGCATAAAATGGAGTTTTGGCAAAAGCCATAATTCCTGTCTGGTCACGAAGAAGTTTCTTTTCGACTTTGTGGCCATCAGAAAGATACAGGAGTTTCGCGTCTGAGATTTCGGTGCTTGTGTAACCAACAAATTCGCTCGCACCATTTTTTTGCAGGAGCTCTTGGGTCGACTTGAGCAAAAATGCGGCATCGCCCGTGAGGCCCTTGCCCTTCCAGCTTGCGCGAGCCCGTTCGCGAGATTCCTCCATGTGAGAATCAAACCCAGCTTCGTCGACGCTAAAGCCTTTTTCGTTTGCCATGAGACGGGTGAGATCAAGGGGAAACCCAAAGGTGTCATAGAGTTTAAAAGCAATTTCGCCGCCGACCACTTTTTGACCGCGGGAAGAGAGCTTGCTGAGCTCATCATTGAGAATTCCAGTTCCTTGATCGAGAGTTGTTAAAAAGCGCTGCTCCTCATCCCGAACTGTCGAAGAAACCAGTTGTTTTTGCACCACCAACTCTTTGTAAACAGGCCCCATTTTTTCAATCACTTTGTCGACCACGGCGGGGAGCAGGCTATCGTTCGACAGCTTTCTGCCATAGCGGATCGCGCGACGAAGAATGCGCCGTAGCACATATCCACGCCCGTCATTTGAAGGCAGAACTCCATCTGAAATTAGAAAAGCCGCCGCACGAGCATGATCCGCCAATACGCGAAGAGCGACATTGTGTTCTTCCTGACTTGAACGAAGTTTTTCACTTAATTTCCGAGTGTCTTTGACATACTCAACTTGGCTTTTTTTGCAGGCCACTTGAATTAAATCTTGAAAGAGGTCGGTGTGATAGTTGCTGAGTTCGCCCTGAAGAATTGTGGTGAGACGTTCCAGTCCCATCCCCGTGTCCACGGAAGGCTTGGGCAAAGGATTGCGTCCCCCCTTTCCATCTTCGTGGTACTGCATGAACACCAGATTCCAAAACTCAATGAATCGATCACCCGAGCCACCCATGACATTTTCTTTCGGATCACCACCAACCTCTGGGCCGAGATCAAAAAAGATTTCCGAACAGGGGCCGCAGGGGCCGCTGTCACCCATACGCCAAAAGTTGTCCTTTTCGCCAAAGCGATAAATGCGGTCTTTGGGAACACCTTCTTGTTTGTGCCAAAGGTCGGCGGCTTCGTCGTCCTTTTCAAAGACGGAGACGTAAAGGCGATCCTTGGGGAGTCCAATGGTTTTCGTGACGTACTCCCAAGCAAAGTGGATGGCCTCTTTTTTAAAATAGTCGCCGAATGAAAAGTTCCCCAACATTTCAAAGAATGTATGGTGGCGAGCTGTGTGGCCGACGTTTTCCAAATCGTTGTGTTTACCTCCGGCGCGGACACACTTTTGCGACGTGGTCGCCCGAGAATAGGGTCGTTTTTCAACGCCAAGAAAGACGTTCTTGAATTGGTTCATCCCCGCATTAGTAAAAAGAAGAGTGGGATCATTTTCAGGAATAAGGCGGGAACTCGGGACGATTTCGTGCCCGTTTTTCGCAAAGTACTTTAAAAAACTATCCCGAACCTCATGACTCTTCATATATCACCCGTCGAATCGTTTCATGATCAAACCCACGGTAGCGCAAAAAGCGGACAACGCGGGGAACTTCATCCCGATCGAAGCTACCAGCTTTACCGAACTTTGTCTGCACCAGAGCCCGGCCCTTCGCAAGTTCATCCTCGCGATCCTTGGGCTGAGGGG
>JAPKGD010000179.1 GCA_026648125.1 Bdellovibrionales bacterium
TTCATGGAAAAAATCAGTTGGCTCAAAGAGCTCGTGTTAGCAGAACAGCATATGGAAGACACGGGCATGATCGATATGACAGCCGGTTTTGATCCTGAGCGAGAGCTGGAAGATGCAACAACTGAATTTCTCACTGACTTGAAAACTGCTTTTGTTGAAGCCTCTGCGACTTTTAATCAGCTCAAAGGCTCTTCCGTTGGAACCATTAAGATCTACGGGATCTCTAAGACGCGTGCGGATTTCATGCTGTTCAGAAACGGCTACAAGTTGATATTCAGCATGAAGCAGCCTGGAATAATTCAGGTTTCATTTAATGCGACTGTTCCCACATTTGTTCCTGGCCAAAATGTCAGCGAAACGCCGACGGGCGGTCCAGTGGACCAACTCACCGCACGCTGGGGCGCCTATGGTGAGCTGGTTTGGACTTCAAAAGAACTTCCTATCAATCTGGATTTTCTGATCCGCTATTACGTCTCTCGATTTGTACGAGAGAGCGCAAAGTAAGCTGAAACTTATTTAAACTCTTCTGTTGATGGAACCCGCTCGGGAAGTTTCTATCAATTGAAAGGCCAAAGGCGAGACATTGGTAACCCAAAGTGAAAGACTTTCGCCAACCTTGAACAGCCGTTGAGTGCGGTTCTGTACGCGCACAAGATGCCCACGAAAGCTGACGATCGCATCTCCGCCGACGAGAAGTTCAATAACTTGGGCCTCAACTTGCTGCGCGACCTGAATGCCCGATTTGATCCCGCTTACGGCCATGGGTGGCCTATCCGAGCTCGTTATTTATATCAACCTTGGGGAACACGACTTTTTTTATGTCTGACTCGGTCTTCGTCTGCGCAGTTGGAGCGCTCGCACCATCAATCAAATCCTTTGCCCGAGATTCCACCTGATTTAGAAATCCGTTGGCCGACGCTACAAGTTTGGAAGTGACCTTCTTAGCTCCTTCCATCAAAACCGATGGTTCATTGGATTTTGCTTCTGCCGCATCGAGAATCGCCTTTTTGGTTTCGTAGCTTTGAACCGCTGAGCGAAATTCTTCACCTAAGCGCTTTAAAGATGCGTATTCCTCTTTGGGTGGTGAGAATAGTTCTGAGAGTTCGCCATGAATCTCCGCCTCGTGGGACACGGGGTAATCACCGGCTTGAAAGGTCACCTCTCCCCCAGCTATGTCGGACTCTGCATCCTCGATGAAACCCGCGGTCGCCCCCTGAGGGAGAGCGGCTTTCGCCCATTCGGGGAGAGCATCCACATCAAAAACCATTTCTTCTCGGTTGAGCTTTGCAATCAATTCGATTTGGTCCTTGGGAAGATCAACGACCAAGGCTATCTCTTCTACCGATTTGCCCGAATGGGCCATCTGGGCAGCTTGAACATACTTAATCGTGTTCTGCCTTTCCAAAATTTCCTGGTGAGGTATTTTGTCTTGAAAGATCTCAGCCACTTCTTTGCTGCGTTTCATGGCCTGATCCACTCTTTGAATCTGATGCTCGGACTCAATAATTTTGTTCTGTAGAAGACGAGCCTTTTGTTCAATCAGTGAGGAGAGCTGTTTGACTTGAGCATCGGTGCGATCACTCAAATCTTCGAGAACAGCAATTTTGCTCTGCAGAAGCTGTAATCCACGACTCAATCTCGGATCATCTTGCGGAGGTCGTCTGAGCCGTATCCAAAGAATTGAAATACCAACAGCCATTGCCACATTGACAAAAATTTGTAAGAGCCACCATGCGCTCACAAGAGCCTCCCTGCCCAATTTTCTTCGCTAAGATGCAGACCAATGCTGCACCCCGCTTAAGACTATTGTAGGGGGATCCGCCAGGAGGCACAATCGCTCCTGGCCCAATGACCGACTAAGGTCGCCTCGACCAAAGCCCTGATGGCTCCTATTTAGAACCAGAACTTGGCGGCAGCCAAGAAATTGAGAATGGTGAATTTTTCGAGTTCGAAGGCACCTTTTTTCTCGCTGGCGATCGACATAAAGCCACCTTCTGCGCCAATCGAAAAGGATTCCTTAATAAAGTAATCGTATCCAAAGTGAATACCCCAGACCATGGGACTAAAGTTCTTCGCCGAAGTACTTACTTTGGCCAAACCGACTCGAGCCGCGATGTAAGCCCCATCTGCTACGCCTTCAAAATGAAGGGACCCTTCAAGTCCGTAGAGATCATAATTAAATTTTGTTTCAACGCTGTTGATTGTCTCATCTTTGCTGGAAGTAAGATAAAAACCGCCCACTCCAAACTCACCATCAAGACGGGCTCCGCCCAAAAATCCAAATATAGGTCGCGCGGAAGTATCATCATAATCGGGAACACTCATTCCCACCAAAACGCCCGCATACCCTTTTGCTTGCGCAACGGCAGGCCCAGCCAAACAAACTGCTAACATGAATGAACCGATCTTAAACATCGAACGCAGCATAGCTCGCTCCTTGGTAAAAGTTTGATCAGCTTATTTGAAAGAAATTAAAGCCGCAAGGGAACAAAGCAAATCGCCCGCCTACGCGTAAAGCAATCTGTTCGCCGAACAAATTTGTTTAGGTGGTAAGCTCCGATATAAAGCGAGCGAGGCGTGTCATTGCTTCTTTCCAGCGCTCTTCGCTGACGACAAAGCTCATGCGCAAATAGCCCTCCGCACCAAATTCTACGCCCGGCACCACAGCCACCAATTCATGGTTGAGCAGTTGCTCGGCAAACTCCTTGCTCCCCTTGATGAGCTGGCCACGATACTTTTTGCCAAGATGCTTTTCAACCGATGGCCAAAGATAAAAGGCACCGCTAGGTTTAGGAACATCAAGTCCTTCAATTGCGCGCAGTGCTGCATAAGCGGTCTCTGATCTCTGTCGTAAATTTGTCACCGCTTGAGTAACATCGGAGTCACCTTCTTTGAGAGCCACAACCATAGCCGATTGAGTAAAGGGGCTCGCACAAGACACGGACTGACTGAGATAATTCGACATCGCAGAAATCACCGTTCGATCTCCAAGGGCCCACCCTAGTCGCCAACCGGTCATGGAGTAAGTCTTCGAAGCTCCATTCACGACAATCACCCGCTCTCGCAACTGGGGAGCCACATGCAACAAGTGAGGCGCTAGCTCAGACCCATCGAGTGTCAGTCGATTGTAGATGTCATCACTCAGAACCATAACGCGAGGATGTCGCTCAAGAACCTTTGCAAGGTGAGTGAGTTCTTCTCGCGAATACATTTCTCCAGTTGGGTTGCTGGGTGAATTCAAAATCAAAATTTTTGTTTTTGCAGTGATCGCCTTTTCAAGCTGTTCCGCTGTCATCTTAAAGCGTGACTCACGCCCACAAGACACGATCACCGGTGTGGCGCCGGCCAGTTCCGCCATAGGAGGATAACTCACCCAAAAGGGCGCCGGCACGATGACTTCATCGCCCTCGTCACACAAAACCTGCAGAACCGCAAACACGATCATTTTGCCGCCTGCCGTAACCACCACCTCAGTCGGATCGTAAGTCACACCAAGCTGGCTTGATGTCTGCTTGGCCAATTCTGCTCGAAGCTCGGGAATTCCATTGGAAGGAGCATACTTGGTCTGCCCTCGCTCAATGGCTGAGATGGCCGCCTGCTTGACGCGAGCAAAGGTGTCCCAGTCCGGCTCTCCGACAGTCAGAGAAACAACGTCCTTGCCCTGCCCGGCCAACTCTTTCGCTTTGGCGGCGAGAGCTAATGTGGGGGAAGGTTTAAGTGCCTTTGCTCGCTTCGCCAATTCAATCATATGTTTTCCTTTGCTGCTTTAACTTTACTGGTAAGTGCTTCTGCGACAGGTGCAGGAACCAAACCTTCAACTGATCCACCAAAGAACGCAACTTCCTTGACCGTCCGAGAGGAGACAAAACTGTATTCAGGTCGAGTAAAAACGATCATGGTTTCAATTTCAGGTGCCAACTTCCGGTTCATGTTGGCCATGGCAAACTCATATTCAAAATCAGCCACCGCACGAAGCCCACGAATGATGATACTCGCGCCAATCTTTCGCGCATAGTCCACGGTCAAACCGTCAAACACTTCAACGCGAACATTCTTGTTTCCCGCTAAACTCTTCTCAATCAGAGCGGCCCTCTCCGTCGGCGTAAAGAGCTGACTTTTTGCCGGCGAATTGGCCACAACAACGACCAGTTCCTTATAAAAATCCGCGAGTCTTTTAATAATGTCCACATGCCCCAAAGTGATGGGGTCAAAACTGCCTGGATAGACCGCAATCGCCTGCTTTTGTAAATACGCCATATACGCAGCGTTTTAGCTTCAGCACCATCTATGGACAAGTGAAAAAGGAAACAGATTTGTCTCCGTAATCTCGACGGTCCTTCAGCTCTAGCGGAGGGTAGGACTCGGCAAGCTTTTCATGGCGACCGGCCTCAATGGCTAGAATCGTCCCAGACGCGAGCACCTTTGACTTGGCGAGTGATTTGAGAACCTCATCAGCCAACTCCTGGGTAAATGGTGGATCAACCAAAATGATGTCGAACGCTGACCCCTCATAGCGACCCAAAAACTGAAAGACATCAAACGACTCTATGCGGACACCTGAGTCGATCTTCAAAGCGCTGAGATTCTGCCTTAAAATCCGCAGTGATTTGGGATTTTTCTCAACAAGCGTGACCTCTAGGGCCCCCCGCGAGAGAGCTTCAATGGCAAGAGACCCGGTGCCTGAAAAGAGGTCGAGAACTCGAGACCCCTCAATATCTGCCGCCAGCTTGTTGAAAATACTGCCCTTAACTCGATCCGTGGTGGGACGAAGATGAGAGGCATCAAACGAAACCAGGCGCCGCCCTTTAAACTTTCCGGCAATGACTCTCATTTCTTAGGTCTGGCCAATTGCCGAAAGAAATTTCTGAATCGCATCGCGATGAGATTCCTGTAATGCAAGAAAGTGAAACTCAGAAATTCTCTGTAACTGACGTCCCGCAGGAGTATCTTTAAAGGTATCTGCCGTCTTAAAAACCTTCACCGGCCCCACAATGACGTCGCGAAGCACTGGGATCTCCAGAACGCAGTTGAATTCTTCTCCCACCTTAACAAATCCAGGAGCCACATCCGCATAGAATCCAACTGGAGCGAGTTTTAAAATTCGAATAGGTAGCTTTCGGCCATTTCCCTCAATCGTCGCCTCAAAGGGGTAGGGAGACACTTTCTTTACGCGAGTCTGTTTGTCATCACTCATTTAATTAAGGCCTC
>JAPKGD010000018.1 GCA_026648125.1 Bdellovibrionales bacterium
GGTTGCCCACCAGAGTCCAAGGGAGGCTCGCCTGAAAATTTCCTGCCTTCAGTGGGTACAAGTCTCCTAGAGAACAAGTCTGCTAATGCAGAGCAATTTCAAGGAGGCAACAATGAAACACAATACAGTCTGTCTTTGGTTTGGCAAAGGCGGCTGCGGGAAGAGTCTATCCACTTATGCAATAAGCTCTCACCTCAGCACAAGATTTTCAACACTGGCCGTCGATTTGGACGGTCAAGCGACACTATCCAGTTCTTTAATTGAGGAGCTGCCGGAGGCTTCAACCTACGGTTGGTTCTCAAAAACGCACGACTTCGATGAAGTCGTCGTTCCCGTGACGCCGGCGTTCCCGGAGCGACTGTTTCTTGCCCCAGCTTCAGCTGACCTCGCGAAGGCGGAACCAGAAACGGCGGCCAATCTTGACCGCCACTTTCTTCTTGCAGACGTGTTGTCTGACTCGGACCTTCAGTTTCGGGTAATAGACACGCCACCCAACTCCGGAATCTGCACAATCGCTGCTCTGGTGGCTGCAAGCCACGTCATTTGCCCCGTGAGCACGGAACCTGCGGCATGGGAACAGATGGCTGCGTTTGAGGCGCTACTGGCTCAGGTAAAGCGACGAATGAACCCGCATCTTGAGTGGCTAGGCATTATCCCGACGAGATTCAATGTTCGCAATAACCTCGATAATGAGGTTTTGAAAGCTATCAATGAGAAGTACGGCTCACTGTGCTTCTCGCCGGTCCGCTCGTCAGTCAGGTGGCGAGAGGCGATGGTCTCCCTAGGGCCGCCATGGAATCAACAATCAACAGACTACATGACAATTACTAACGAAATTCTAGAGAGGTTAAACCATGAAAAAATCATTTCTCCGGCCGACTGCGGCCAGTAAGCAAAGTAAAGGCGTTCTTGAAGGCCAGCCCGGCCGCGACCACCAAGCACTAATCCTGCCGCTATCCCTAATAAAGGTAGGTGAAAATATTCGGGCAGAAATTGGCAACATTGAGGAGTTGGCGGAGAGTATCCGCGAGTACGGACTGTTACAGCCTCTTGTCGTGCGCAAGGATGGGAGCGCATTCACCTTAATCGCCGGCCACCGCCGACTTATGGCGCTGAAGCACATGGGTCTCAAAGAGGCTCCCGTGAGAATCCAAGTGGCGGACGAGAACCAAGCCCAGGTTGTCCGTCTGATTGAAAACATCCAGCGTGAGGAGCTATCCGGCGCTGAGGAAGTCATGGCTGTAGCAAAGCTCCTTCCGATGTTTGATGGAAATCAAAGCGCGTTGGGTAGGGCGATTGGTAAGAGTCAGTCATATGTGAGCCGCTGTATTCGTGCTGCTGAAATAGCCAAGACCTATGCGACGTCGCATAGCCTGTCCAAAAGCGCACTGTTTGAACTGGCTGACAGTAAGCAGCCGGTTAAGGCCGATGGTAAAAAGCCAACGGTTCGGGAGGTAAGAGAAGCAAGAAATCCCTCGGGGCCGCTCAGTGGAGGAAGATATGTTCAACAAGCGGTCCAGTTTCGTCAGAACGACAGAACGGGTGCGTTTAATCTCCGAGTTAACTTCGCTCCGGATCGAACACCGCAGAATGAGAAAGTGAAGATCATCGAAATTCTCGAGAACATTTTGAAAAAGGTACGAGGTGGTTGACTACCGCCCAACCACCCGAAAGCACAGGAAAGACAAAGTAGAAAACGCCAAACTGGGCCCTTGTTAGACCATCGAGGGCTCCACACTGGAACCCGCCCTTTAACTCATTTCGATCGAGTCAGGGGCGGACGGATGCATAGATGAAGTATTCAAAGAGTTCCAACGGCCACGACGTGATGATGCTGAGATCGTACTGCGAGCCATCCACCTTCCGCTGAGAAAGGCTGGATGACCGATCCAAGTGAGTCTGAGGGCAAGCCCCGAGGCCCGCTTTTTTAACATATGAGAATCGGCCCATTGGAGCTCCATTTATTTATACATAGATTTACTAAATTTCCCTGGGCGAATAGCGAGCTCGGTTGTCATTGGTTGCAAATGGGGTTTTCCTCTTTCAGAATTTAGAAATGGCGAAAGACAAAGTAGTAAGCCTATTTTCTGGCCTTGGAGGGATCGATTTTGGTCTCAAGGCCGCGGGCTATCAGACAGTCTATGCATCTGACATCGACAGCGACTGCTGTGACACGCTGGCAACCAATGGTGACTGGTACGTTGAGTGCGCGGACGTTCGCGAGGTTACGGCCAAGCAGATCTGCCGGGTTACTGATACGGATGTCGGTGAGGTTGGATTGCTAGTGGGCGGTCCACCATGCCAACCCTTTTCAAAATCTGGGTTTGGATCGGGGCCTTTGCCCAAACGGATGCGAGACCGCCGGGCCGACACTATTCACGAGTATTTTCGCTTGGTGAGAGAATTGCGGCCGAAGGCATTCTTAATGGAGAACGTGCCGCAGTTAATTCCAGATGGAAATTCGGGCGTGGAAAGGATGCTGTTGAAGATGACAGCAGAAATTAATCTGGTCTACAGGACGAAATATAAACTTAACTTTGTCCGAGTGAACTGTGCGGATTACGGCGTTCCTCAAATTCGTCAAAGAATTTTCATAATTGCCTCGCGTGAGGGCTTTGAGTTCCGAATGCCGGCGCCACTCTACTCTGGGAGCCCATCGAGGCGTTTGGGGACGAGACGATATCGGTCGGCGTGGGATGCCACGCACAATATCAGGATTGCCAAATGTGAGCTTCAGACACTTTACCCGCGAGGTCGATGGACTGAGCTGCTCAATCAAATTCCCCCCGGCGAAAACTATCTTTGGCACACGCATCGGGGAGGCGGCCGTCCTGTCTTCAAGTGGCGTTCTAGATTTTGGCATTTTCTTTTAAAGCTGCATCCCGAACTGCCATCATGGACAATCCCGGCAAATCCTGGCGGATATACAGGGCCACTTCATTGGGAAAATAGGCGTCTTGCGGTTTCAGAACTGATGGCGTTACAAACTCTGCCTGCTGCACTGGACATTCAAGGATCAAATACTTCCGTTAGGCGGCAAATCGGCAACGCCGTACCCTCTGCTATGGCTGAGTTTCTTGGCGTACAGATAAGGGAGCAGTTTTTCTCCAGAAGGACGAACAAGAAACTGCAACTTCAGTTGAGGCCAGCGATTCGCCGCCCGCCTCGAGTGTGCGTTTAGGCTGCGGCGTCCAACCGTTTAAGAATTAGGTCAGGGCAACTCATGTTAGCGACGATTAGGTTTGCTCCTAACCGCCTTACTGCTTTGGGCGTGGTCGAAGCGCCTATTGCAGCTAATATTTCAGGCAACTTCTCACTGGAAATAGGAGTCCATGTCGTGAAGTCCATAGCCAAGATTTGTGCCACTTCAAAACGGGAGAACGGGCGCACAACCTTTTGCTGGCTCTTGTACGTCAAGCCACAGAGGAAGACGTTCTCAGAATACAATTCTTCTGAGTGAGGCGAAAAAGTCCCCTCCGCAAGCGGAAAACCGTACTGATGAAACGTCTCACTTATTCGCTCGCTCAGCATTGAGATAGAGTGCTTCTTACCCTGGAACTCAAACTCTATCGCGTGTGGTTCAACAATCTCCGTAAGCGATTGAAGGAATGTTCGAAGTTTCATCGGCGTATCTCCGATCTTGATTTCAGAATTGGTATCAACGGCACGACCTTCAACAAGAAGCCCTGTGGGTGGATATCCAATTACATAAGTATTAGATCGACGGTCTGCGCAGAGTCCTCCCGCCCATTCGATATTGGCTCGCTGAACGCTTTCGATTACCGTGCCTTCGCGAATGGCAAACGCAAGCCTGGGATTTGTCGGTGGCGTGAACATAATTGCAGATAGGTTTACGGTAATGTTGATGCGCTCTGCTTTACCAGACTCTCCCGGCCAGTATTGATCGAGCAACCCAAGAACCTTGGATCTGTTTTGCTCTTCAAAAATAATAATTAGGGAATCTCCGCCGTATACCTGAGTATTAGTAGGACAATCCGTCCAATACCCTCCGTTATCCTTTGAAATGCACAGAGATATTGAGAAAGCTCGTTCAAGTCGGTTCCTAAGTAGATTTTCAATCTGTTGATTCGATGTCGACTGTTCACCAGTGGAGGTGAATCCCAAGACATCAAACATTGGATTAAATATATCGTCGGTGACGAATGCTCTCAATTCGATTCTGTCCGACGTTGTATCTTGTAGCACGGGCGGATTTAAATTAATTGGATTAGAAAAATAACTTCTTACTTGTTCTACGATCCGCGATTTTAGCCACGGTACTGAGACCAGTCTTCTTGCGCGTGACCTTATAGAAAATCGCGCCTTCCTGATTAACTGATAAATGCTTTCTTCACTGAGCTTAGTGATTGGCACATCCGGTGGAATCTTCTGTGACAGCCGCAATAAATCATAGGTAGAAAGTAAGGCTTGAGAAAGTGGATATGAGCGATGTTTATTTCGGCCAATGCCGGCATAGAATGTGATCGAGGGATCACGCGCCCCAGAACTCTTTAACTCTGTCCGAAACGTCTGCCATATCTTTACGAAGTCTTCAGAGGAAAATGGATTTAAGTAGTCCGCACTTATCGAATTAGCAATACGGCCTCTAAGTCGGGGAAAATATGCGTCCTCGGAAACCGCTCCATCATTGACCATATCCTCAACGACTAACACTTGCTGCGCTACCAACAGAATTGCCAGGGAAAATCCGTTTGGACCAATACTATAGACTTCGGGCTTTACCTCACATCGATCCCCTGAGACGGAAATTAGTTGGCTTATCTGCTTAAAGAATAGAGAAACGGTGTCGCCAGGAAGTAGATCAAAATACAGAGCGCGGACTAACTCTCTAGTGACACAGAAATAGACCTGTGAACCGGCCTGAATAGACGGAATAAAATGCTTCCAGAGGCGGCCGGATAGTACGTTGAGAAGCTCCTTATCCATTGGTCCTCACAAATTGCGACCGATAGGTGGCCTCAAACGGACTAGAGTTTCCTCGACAATTTGAAACTGTGACAGTGGTGCCGACTAGCCTAGAAAACGACAACGCCAAATCAGCTAATTTTAGTGGGAATATTAACAAATGGTTTCCCACAGAAAATGTATTTCTTTGGCCTTCCGAGTTGTTCGATTGAGTTACGTTGCCGGTGATACACCTAAATCCGTCGAACTGCGCTTCGTGAAACTGTATAGCTTTAAATTTTGCGCACAACGGACGAAGGCGGCATTCAGTGCAATGAGAACCTGCCACAGAAAATTCGGAAGTATTGCCCTTGTCCACAGCCCTTGTTGCGATGTCAAAAATCTCCTCGCACTCTCTGCCAAAGGCATTTGCTTCGTCAGGAAGTATTTCTCGGATGATTTCTTCATTGTTTAAACCTTGGAGCTTTGCGATCACGCAAGTTACTTCAAAGTTCTGATATATTAAGTACGAATAAAATAGAAGCTGGCGAACATGTTTTGGATTTGGCGAACCATCTTCAAGAATTCTGGAAGACTTGAACTCAGAGAGTCTAGCGCTGTTCCCATCGATCGCAAGCATGTCGGGCTTGCCAACGAATCTCCCACTCTTCGATGTCAACTTGCGCAGATTTCCGGTACCCTTGCCAACGGTTGGAACTCTTGCAGGACCTCTCGAAAGATAAACATTTGCGGCTTCGTTTATTTCTCTCCAGTGAGCAGGATCTCCCAGAGAACGGAGATTGGGAGTGTCGTTAATTAGTTTCCTGTACTTCTCTAACGTCGTAATGCAGAGATTGTAGTCCTGAGTGCCACTTTCCATTAAATCGTGATAAAATCGACCAATAATCACTTGGCGGGTGGGGATCTCGTCTTCTAACTCTACGCCAAACCCTAGATGCCGAGCGATACCAGAGAGAGTACAGCTTCGCAATTTTTCTAGGTCGTAAAATCCTATTGGTCCGATTTTATTCAATCGCCACCTCAGTCCAATTTCTTCATTAATTCTGCCAAAGGTGATCTCTCAAAGCTCAAGACATCTAGGATATTTACCTTTACTCCACCAAGTTCCTGAGAAATCTGCTGCTTGGTCAGGTGTAGGGAAAAATGTTCGATCTGCAGCGGATGAATGGGTAAAAGAGCTAGCCCAGTTTTAAGGAAGACCTTTCCGGCTGAGGTTTGTCGGACAGAAAATTGCCGGCCGGAGATTTCGTTGAGTTGTGCGAACAGTGAATGATAGACGAGCCGGTCCCACCATGCATTTTTTATGGAGATCTCCGCGCGTGGGTCTTTTAATAACCTCAAAAGGTCGTACCCCAGTCGCCAATCCAAATTCTTGTGTTGAAATCTATTGTAGTAGCTTCTCAAGCACTTGTAACAGCTGGATGAACATACATGTGCATGTCCGTCCTCTAACATGCTTGCCACAGTTCTCGATTCGGCAATTTCAAGTAACCGTTGAAAGTTGGCAGGAACACTATACTTCGAGCTGTATCCTGCTCCGTTGTCTAGACTATCGATAATAAATGTAGACCAGTTCGTCGTCTGATCTCCGTCTTGAGTATTTCGCCGCCAAATCTTTTTACCGACTGCTAACTCACTTGGCTCGATGTCTTCAATGAGCGTAATCGTTCTACCTAAAATCTCTGCGACCGACTCCCAAGCGCTTATTACAGCTGGATCATTGAGATACTCAGACGACACCTTTAAAGAGTTTTGATCGACGTCATTGACTGTACAAATGAGAATGTCTGAACGTTGTTCGCTGAAAAGAGCCACTCCCGTAACTGGCGTGTCCGTCGTCAGATCTCGCCAGTCCATAACATGTGATGTTGGTAGAGATTCCGTTTCAATGTATGCGCCGGGCATTTCTTGATCCGCGCGAACCCTTGTGAAACTATATCCTTGGCCTGAGTTGCTATTCAGGCGAAGGATTTGACCTGGGAACGAGGCCATTGTCGCATTTGCTGTACTCGATACTTGGAATCCATTATTTGCCGCGAGGCTTGTGGGATATACAGTAACTTGGATTCGTTCGTTGGGAACCCTGCCATCGTAGTCTTTTTCGGCCCTAAAGTCGGCGACATAAGCGGAGGGTCTCCAGCCAATGAATCTGCGTAGATTAGCTTCGATTGCTCCACAGTCGGTGCATGAGTTAATCGTATGGTTTTGGAAAAGCGCTCCACATGTCCGGCACTCAGTAAAATCCCGCGGCAATACAGGGTCACCAAAACTGATGAAGTTTCTTCTACCAGTGCTGTCTAATTGGGGCCATCCTATTCCGACAGCCTTCATTACGCGCTTATCCTTAATCACGTTCCTCTCTGGCGCATATTCGGAGAGTGCATAGTCTTCATTTCTGTTGATCATCCCGTAACGGATCGGGAATTCCCCGCGGTTTGGTCGACTATTCGGTTCGGCATGAATGAAGGCAGAGTCTCGGACCGGAAGTCCATATAAAGGCAGATAGCCCTCGAGAGATACCGCTTCAGTGAATGAGTAATTTGGGCTGTATTTAAGGATTAGCTGGTCCACATTAGAGCGAATTTGCAATAGCATTTCACGGACATCCCGGAGACATGCAGTGTTATCGTAATTTGGACGGATTGTGTTTGCATACTGGAGAATCTCCGCCGCAATCTGATCAAACTGGCGAATAACTTCATCGGATCTAATCCGATAGTCTCCCAGGGTACCAAATTGACCGTTGTTTTGGTCTCCCTCAATAGAATCGAAAATCGTGTCGGCGAGTTCTGGATTTCTATTTCTCATTCGCCACAAGGATTCACGCAATAGAACACGAGAGAGTATTCGGTCGTTCTTTTGATCTAACGACGGTGAAGTTGTTTTCTCGCCGATCATTAGAATTTGATTTTCAAAATAGTATTCGTCGTGTTTTTGCCCCTTACAAAAGGTTACCGCAGTTGCGATTCGGTCGTTTCGTCTTCCTGCGCGGCCGACACGTTGCTGGTAGTTGAAGCGCTTTGGCGGCATGTTGGCCATAAAAACAGCGCGAAGACCCCCAATGTCTACGCCGGCCTCCATCGTAGTTGTTACGCTGAGGCAGTTGATGCCGTAAAATTTCTCAATCCAATCTGTAGTCCTGCCTGTTGCAATATCTCTGGTAAACTTGCCTTTGAAGGCAAGTTGCCTCTTTCTCTGTTCTGATTTGTCTGTGTGGCCGACGAGTTCCTCAGTTCTTAAAGGAGCGTCTGATCTACCCAAAGACCCATACTCGCGATAATAGTTGGGCCGGCTTAGTAGTTCAGCTATTGGACGTTGAGCGAGCTTGCCGGTGCAGGATGGACCTCGTGAACGGATACGACGACATCGCTGATCGCCGTCGAACAAGTGAATGGCGGCACATTTCTCACACCGCCAGTAAACCTCTCCGGCCTTGTGAACAAAAATGTTATCCAACCGAATTTGAAATCGATCCGTCGTGACGTTCAACTCAGTCAGCTTTCCCAAAAGATCGGCACTTATCTCCCGCTGTCCTAAATGGCTATAGAGGCCCCAAAATCCCGATGAGATCCACTTTGTAAAATAAATTGGAAGGAGCCCGTTCTCGAATCCAGAATAATTATTTTGCTCGTCCTGGCGAGTTTTATAGTGGTACACGAGAAATCTAATTACAGAGTCGAGCAGCTTTGTCTCGCGCTCGGAAATTTCCTTCGTAGTCATTCGGTCGAATGTGATCCATCCGAATCCAAGCGATTCAAAATCCCTACCGCGAGAAGCAGCGACTATTTCTCTCAGATTTTTTGACAAGCGGACGATATATGCTGTTTGCGCGAGTGTCCTGTCTTGCATTCTCGTTTCGTCGAACGTTTCTGCATTCCCGAGAAAGAGGTCCTGCCATCGGAAAGAAGCATTTTTATAAAGTCCGGCGGGGTTGAACCCTCGAGTTACCAACTCATGTAGGACCCTGCGAACGAGCGAGCCTTCATTTTCTGACCGAAAGGGTAGCCAATTTCGCTCAGTCTGCTTCATGATCACTCGCGCTTGTCGAATCTCTGGAGACCCTTCGGAAAGTTGATCGGTTTGCAGCCTCCAGACTAGTGTCGCCTCCGTTTGATGCTTTTTCATATACGGATGGCCCAAAAGTTCAGACGTCGACATCGACTTACAGCGCTGGACGAAGTCCAATAGTTCCCCATCCGGCCCACTGTACGTCTGGAGCACCGACTCACCAATCGCGCGGACGGAGTCGTTGTAGTGATTGAGCTCTAGGTCAGCTGACAGAACGGCGGCGTCCTTCCGGCTGTCACTAAATGCCACGAGCTTCGGATTCTGCTGTGCACTTGCTTTTAGAGCGTCAAAAATCTGCTCGACAATTAATTGCGAGAACTTTCCGTATCCTGTTCCCATCTCTCTAATGGGAGATTTTTCCGGCTGCGAAGTCCAATTTGCCTCGCAATGCGGGCAGGTTGTTGGAAGCCAGTCATCGTCTTCTGACTCAATGGAAATAGGGCCAAAGACACTCACCCTAGCCCAAGAGGGATCTTTGGAAAGAGTGGGATTTGATACCAGTCGACCAGAGATACCATGGAAATACCTTTCAGCCCATTCATCGTCATAATTATAAACGGCCTCCTCGCGCGGAAAATGTATAAGTAAGCGCTCGCTTGAGTTTGTTCCAAACGCGGGCTCATTTGAGACACAATGGTTTTCTACGCCTGTCTGACCCTGTGAACGGATGAGAAACCCACTATAGTAAAGCTCCCCACATTCTTGGCAATACGAGCAATCTAAGGTGATTGCATTCTTCTCGGAGCACAGTCGTGCACTGGTGTCATAAAGAATTGGAGCTACAAGTGTACTGTTAGAAATCGCCATCGATCTACGAATGCCATCCAAATTTCGAACGAAAACGTGTTGCCTCAGTTTTCCCGTATAAGTTCTTGGTTCCAAGAGATCGCTCGAGAGCAGTCTTAAATATCCTCTTGCAGCATCTTCTGACATTCCGAAGAAAGCCTCTGCGATTTCTGACACTGACAAGGCATAAGCACCTAAACCCTGGCTGGAATGGTCGGTTTGCCTAATTGAATCAGATAAACTAATAAGCGAATCGTGAAGGCCCGACTGCTCCAACACTTCTGTCGATGATAAGGATGGTTTAAAGTTCAATTTCTTTTTCAGGTCATCCGCGATTTCTTCAAACAACTGAGAGGTCGGATTTTCATTAAAGCTAATAAGCTGAGATTTTAAACTGCTAATAGTGCTTGCGGCACACGGAGTTCGGCTGTCTATGTCTCCATTTATAATGTTAAATCGTGATTCATTTTGGTCGAGGCCAAAGAAATCTGCCAGGAATTTCGGGTCACCTTCACCGCCGCTACTGTCTTCCAAGGACGCCGAGGTACAAATAAGTCTTAGTTGTGGATGGCCGGCATGCAGGCCGATTCGATCCAAGAAAGTCTTCACAATGTATGAAATCTCGGTGCCGCCGGTCCCTCGATACGAATGCAATTCATCTAAAACCAGATAAAAAATGTTATCTTCACTTTCATCTATCCAGGCTTTAGTGGAACTGAATATGTTGGATTCAGCAGTTCTCACCATCATTACCGAGAGCATGCTGTAGTTGGTAATCAAGATGTCCGGTGGGAAGTCTTGCATGTCCCAACGACTGAGCAATTCCGAACCCTCAATTCTTTGAATTGTATTGTCGGCATTTAGGATATCTCCAGCCTCTCTTTCGATCCTTGAAAACTCATTTCGGCAACGATCCAATGACCTTGAGCTGGTTCGGTCTCCGCTTCCAGGCGTCGACCCGCTATATTGACCGAAATATATCCGGTCGCCATTGAAAGCGTTTTTGAAGAGATTTTCTGCCTCGTCACTGTGTAAGATTCCTCTCAAAGACTCCACCTGATCTTGAACAAGTGCGTTCAATGGGTACATGATCAGCGCACGAACCGCACTTTTGCGAGCTGATGCAACTCTTTTCGACTTATAGGCGGACCTTGCTGCCTGCCACCAATTATAAGGTGTGCGGAGTGAAGGACCACTCCATGGTTTGCGCCCTCCGGTGCCAAGAGCTTCTTTGATAAGATTCAAAAGGAGCGGAAGCACGAAGCAGTAGGACTTTCCAGAGCCCGTACCAGTAGTAACAACTATATGTCGTTTTTGTGAAAGAACAGAGTCTATCGATTGAACTTGATGATTGAAAAGTGCTTGCTCCTTCACCGGACCGATTGTTTTTAGAAAGTCTGCTACAAGAGTGAGCTTGGTTTTGTCTGCTCCTTGAAATCCCTGATTGGCGATAAGTTGTTCCGCACTCAATGAAGTTCGCTGATATCTTGTTAACGCCTCGTAGCGCTCTTCTCGTAGAATTGGTCCGACTTTTAAATCCGATATTAGGTCTTCGCGAGCTTGGTCAAATTCTGGGCTGTTTGTGCGATAAGCCGTGTGAAGGTAGGCGTTGATTCGACGTCTGAGCTCAATAATGAAATCTAGCTGACCCTTCATTCTAAAACCCTTTTTTTTCAATTCTTTTTATGAGTTCATGAAAATCTGCTGGCCGCACCCCGTGGAATTCTACCTTCCAGGAGATTTTCACGGAGTCTGATAGGCAAAATAAAATCTTGAGAAGCAGGCGAGGTAGCCTTACCTGACGAGGTACTTCTACGCAGCGGCCGTTAAATCTTAAAAGAGAAGTCCAATCGATCCCGAGCTTTTTTGATGAGATTAAGAATGTCCATTCTGGGTAGGAAATCTTGCTTGAATAGCCCGATCTATCAAATGCCCATACTGAAGTGCCGGTTCTCAGGTCCCATGATCGATATAGCCCGGGCTGGGGATCTGGTCCACCGTCGAATTCCTCCCAATTCTGAGTACCGTTGCTGAAATTGAATATCTCCCAGCGTCCCTTAGCAGTAGGAGGACCGCCCATAACAATATCGCAGACCTCGGACGTCGCGGTAGATGCATCTGGGAAAGAATCGATAATTATTCGGGACAGCGCACTGGGATTATTGGGAGTCTGAGATGTATTAGTTCTTTGTGAAAAGAAAGTCAGACCCTCTGGCGTATCCACGCATATCGAAAGGG